>NZ_VWWG01000042.1:0-50466 GCF_011753085.1 Burkholderia sp. Tr-862 | reverse complement strand
CCGGCCGGCTGCCGGCGCCCTGCGCCGGCGCATCGGCGAGCTGGCCGGTCAGCTGGGCCGGATCGTCGGCGAATCGTTCCAGCAACGCGCGGATGGTGCCCAGCATCTGCCGCACCGCGTCGGGGGCGACGCGGTGCGCGTCGTGCGTGATATGGAAGGCGAGGCGGTTATCCGGGTGTACGGTCAGGGTCAGCGGGTAATTCGATTCCGCGAAGGCGCGGGTGTCGCGGATCTCGATGCCGTCGGGCCCGAGATCGGGAGCGGCGGCAACCGGGAAGTTCTCGAACACCAGCAGGCTGTCGAACAAGCTGTCGCGGGCGGGCAGTTCGCTCCATGACTGGATATCGACCAGCGAACTGTACGAATGCGGCTCCATCGCCGTCTGGGCTGCGTGGACCTCCGCCAGCCACTCGACGAAGGGGCGCTCCGGCGCGATGCGCACGCGAAACGGCAGCGTGTTGATGAACAGCCCCACGATCGACTCGACGCCGTCGAGCTGCGGCGGGCGGCCGGACACGGTGACGCCGAACACGACGTCGTTCGTCCCGGCGTGGCGCCGCAGCACCAGGGCCCAGACCGCGCGTATCAGGACGTTGAGGGTGAGGCGATGGGTGCGCATGAGCGCCTGCAGCCGGGTGGTCAGGGCCTCGTCCAGCAGGAATTGCTGTGTCCTGAGCGTGTCCTGTCGCGCGGCGTCGCCGGCGATCTGCCGGGCCGGATTGGCCGCGATCGGCGTGGCGGCATGGAACCCGGCCAGCTCGGCGCGCCACCAGGCTTCGTCGGCCGAGCGAGGATGACGCGCGAGCCAGTCGATGTACCTGCGGTATTCCGGCGCCGACGACGCGACCGTGGGCGTGCCGGTGCGGGCGAGCGACAGGTAATCGTCGAACACTTCCTTCATCAGGGTGGCGGTGCTCCAGCCGTCGAGAATGATGTGGTGCGCGCTCCAGCAGAAACGATGGCGTGCCTCCGCTTCCTGAATCAGCGTGCAGCGGAACAACGGCGCCCGATGCAGATCGAAGCCGCGCCGCCGGTCGTCAGCGAGGAACGCATCGAAGTCCTGCGCGCGGCGGGACGCATCGCGGTGTCGCCAGTCGAGGAACGTCCACGGCAGGTCGACCGTGTGCAGGACGGTCTGGACGGGATGGTCGCGATCGGCCCACGCGAACGCGGTGCGCAATACGGGATGGCGCGCGAGCGCGTTGGCCCAGGCTTGCCGGAGCGCGGGCACCTGGAGCGGGCCGCTGACGACGAAGCTGAACTGCTGGAAGTAGGCGGCAGGGTCCAGTTCGTACAGCGAATGGAACAGAATGCCCTGCTGCAGGGACGACAGCGGGTAGCTGTCTTCGATGTTTTCCCACGCGGTGTCGGGAACCGACGCCACGAAGTCGAGCAACCGGTCCTTGAAGTGCGCGGCCAGGTTTTCGACCGTCTGCCGCTGGTGGAGACGCTCGCCGTAGCGCCAATCCACCTGAAGCTTGCCGTCGGAAACGGCGGCGACGATCTCGAACGCGTGCGTGCGCCGGGAGCGCTCGGCGCGCAGCGAACCGAGGTCTTCGGCCGCCGGGCTCCAGCCGTCGGACTGCTGCAACACGGTATCGAGCTGCCCGTGATAGTTGAACAGGATATCGGCATTCGGCAGCGCGGCGAGGCTGTCACGCACGGCTTCGTCGGGGCTCAGGTAGCGGAGCAGCGCATACCCGAGGCCGTCGGCCGGAATCCGGCGCAGCTGTTGCTGCCCGGCACGCAGCGCTTCCTCCGGCGTGTGCATCGCGTCGGCCTCGAGCACGATCGGGTAGATGGAGGTGAACCAGCCCACCGTTCGGGTGACGTCGAGCGGCGCATCCGACACGTGGCGGCCGTGACTTTCGAGATCGATACGGGTGCGGGCGTTGCCGGTGGCCATGCTGCAGGCTTGCGCGAGCGCGACGAGCAGCACGTCGTTGATGCGGGTGTCGTAGGCCCGCGGCAGCCGGCGCAGCAACGCCGTGGTGTCGGCTTCGTCCAGCTCGAATGAAACGGATGCCACGTCGCCGACTGCATTGTTGGCCGCTTTATTGGCCGCGCCCGCGGCCGGATAATCGACCGGCATGGGCTCGACGTCCTGCGACAGGAGGGCTTGCCACCGTGGGGCCTCGTCGCCGATGGCCGGCGACCGCGCCAGTTGCTGCAGATGCAACGCCCATTCGCGGAATGAAGTCGTCTTCGCGGGCAACGGCCGGCCGTGGTACGCGGCATGCAGGTCCTCGAGGAGCACGCGCCATGACACGCCGTCCACCGCAAGGTGATGGATCGACACGAACAGGCGGGCGAGCGGTTCGTCGGCAAAGCAGAAAAGCCGGGCTGCCAGCAACGGGCCATGCGTGATGTCGATACCGCGTTCCGCTTCCTCGGCGGCGGCGCGCATCGCCGCGATGCGCTCGCCGGCGTCGCCTGCCAGCACTTCCTTCGCGAAGAGCGCCGGCATCTCGCCGGCGGCGACGACTTCCTGAGTCCAGTGGCCCGCGCTGCGCGAGAAACGCAGGCGCAATGCATCGTGATGTTCGTACACTTGTCGGAACGCGTCGGCGAGCCTCGACGCGTCGATATCCGCCGGCACCTGGATCAGGACCGTTTGATTGTAGTGCGACGGCGTATCGATCTCCTGTTCGAAGAACCAGTGCTGGACCGGTGTGAGCGGCGCATCGCCCAGCGGGCTGACGCTCGACGCGTGCGCTGCCCGTTCTTCAGGCGCCGCGGCCAGCTGAGCGACCGTCTGATACTGGAACAGCTGTTTCGCCGTCACGCGAAGTCCCGCCTGATTGGCGCGCGAAATCACCTGGATGCTCAGGATCGAGTCGCCGCCCAGTTCGAAGAAATTGTCGTGGATGCCGATGGACGGCAGTTGCAGCACGTCTTGCCAGATCGACGCCAGCAGGATTTCCCGGGGCGTGACGGCCGGCGCGTGCGGCTGGGCCGCGTCGACCGTGTCCGCCGGGACGGGCAGCGCCTTGCGGTTGATCTTGCCGTTGGGCAGCAGCGGCAGGGATTCGAGCATGACGAACTTCGACGGCACCATGTAGTCCGCGAGCTTGCCGCTCAGATAGCCGCGAATATCGGCGAGGTCCGGCGATGCGGTCGCGACGTAGGCGATCAGGAACGTCCGGGCGCCGTCGGTTTTCGCGATCACGACACAGTCGTCGACCGACGGATGCTCGCGCAGCACCGCCTCGATTTCACCGGGTTCGATGCGCAGGCCGCGCAGCTTGATCTGGTGGTCGATGCGGCCGAGGAAGTCGATGTTGCCGTCGGGCCGGTAGCGCGCGAGATCGCCGGTGCGGTAGAGGCGTGCATGCGGGTCTGAAGAGAACGGATCGGCGATGAACTTCTCGGCGCTCAGTTCGGGTTCGCCATGGTAGCCGCGCCCGACCGGCGTGCCGCCGATCAGCAACTCGCCCGCCACGCCGACCGGCACGGGCTGCAGCTGCGCGTCCACGACGTAGAGGCGCGTATTGGCGATGGGCCGGCCGATCGGCACGATACGGTGCGGGTCATCGCGCCGGCATTCCCATGCGGTCACGTCGACGGCGGCCTCGGTGGGGCCGTAGAGGTTGAACAACCTGACGTCCAGGCGTGCAAGGCAACGCTGCTGCAGGTCGTATGGCAGGGCCTCGCCGCTGCACACGACGCGGCGCAGCGACGCGCAGTGCGCGTCGAGGTCCGGATGATCGAGAAAGGCGCGCAGCATCGAGGGCACGAAATGGACCGTGGTGATCCGTTCGCGCTCGATGAGTTCGACCAGGTAGTCGGTCTCGCGCTGGCCGCCGGGCCGGGCGAACACGAGGCGCGCGCCGGTGATGAGCGGCCAGAAGAATTCCCAGACCGACACGTCGAAGCTGAACGGGGTCTTCTGCAGCACGGCATCGTCGGCGCCGAGCGTGTACGCGTGTTGCATCCACAGGATGCGGTTGGTGATGGCGCGATGAGTGTTGAGCGCGCCCTTGGGCCTGCCGGTCGAACCGGAGGTGTAGATCATGTAGGCGAGGTTGTCGCCGCTCAGCGCGGGCGCGGGGTTGGACACGGGCGCGGCATCGAGGTCGAGCGTGTCGCGATCGACGACGATCACGCGGGCGTCGGTGTCGGGCAGCGCGTCAAGCAGATGCTGCTGGGTGAGGAGCCAGCGCAACTGCGCGTTGTCGATCATGAAGCGCACGCGCTCGGCGGGGTATTCGGGGTCGACGGGGACGTAAGCGCCGCCGGCCTTGAGGATCGCGAGTAGGGCGACGCTCATGTCGAGGGAGCGCTCCATGGCGACGCCGACGAGCGCATCGGGGCCGACGCCGAGCGCGATGAGGTGGTGGGCGAGGCGGTTGGCGCGCAGGTTGAGTTCGGCGTAGGTGAGCGTGGAATCGTCGAAGACGGCGGCGACGGCGTCGGGTGTGCGCTCGACCTGCTGTTCGAACAGGCGATGCAGCGGTTGCGCGGCGGCTTCGCCGAAGTCCGTGTCGGTGCGGTTCCACTCGACGGTCAGCCGGTTCCGCTCCGCATCGCTGGACAACGACAGCGCGCCGAGCGGCCGGTCCGGATCGGCGATCACGGCATCGACGAGCGTGCGGAAGTGTTCCGCCATGCGATCGATCGTGGCGGCGTCGAACAGGTCCAGGTTGTATTCCAGCGAGCCCGCGAGGCCGTCGTCGGCATCCTGCACATGCAGCGTGAGGTCGAACTTCGCGGTGTGGGTCTCCACCGCCACCGGCGTCGCCACGAGACCGGGGAAGCTCACCGGCTGGGACGGCGCTTTCTCGTACGCGAACACGACCTGGAACACCGGCGTGCGGCTCAGGTTGCGTTCGAGCTCGAGCGAGTCCACCACCTGCTCGAACGGAATCTCCTGGCGGCTGTAGCCGTCGAGCGCGACGCGCTTCACACGCGCCAGCAGTTCGCCGAAGGTCGGATTGCCCGACAGGTCCACGCGCAGCGCGAGCATGTTCGCGAAGAAGCCGATCAGCGGCTCGGTCATGCTGGAACGCCGGTTGGCGATCGGGGAGCCGATGACGAGGTCCTGCTGGTTGCTGTATCGCGACAGGAGCAGCGCATACGCGGCGAGCACGACCATGAACGTGCTGGTGCCGGACGCGCGGGCAATCGCGCGCAGGCCGTCGGCGCGTTCGCCGCTCAGCTGGAACGGCAGGACCGCGCCGCGGAACTGCTGGACGGCGGGCCGGGGGCGGTCGGTGGGCAGCTCGATCAGGTCCGGCGCATCCGCCAGCGCGGCGCTCAGGAGCGCCAGTTCCCGATGCGTGTCGGCGGACGCCAGGCGCTCGTGCTGCCACACGGCGTAGTCCGCGTACTGGACGGCCAGTTCCGGCAGCGACTCGCCGGCATAGAGCGCGGCCAGTTCGCCGATGAGGATGCCTGACGACCATGCATCGGAAACGATGTGATGCATCACGATGCCGAAGACGTGCAGGCGCTCATGGACGCGATACAGCACGACGCGATAGAGCGGCCCGGCGGCGAGATCGAACGGGCGGTCGGCTTCCGCCGCGAGCATCGCGAGCGTGTCGGACTCGCTGGCGACATCGACGACGTCGAGCGCGACCGGCGCCGGCGGCGCGATGCGTTGAACCCCGCGGCCGTCGACGGCGGGAAACGTCGTGCGCAGGATCTCGTGACGCCGGCTGATCTCGGACACGGCTGCCTGCAGGCGCGCGATGTCCAGCTCGCCGTCGAAGCGCAGCGCGCTCGAGATGTTGTAGGTGGCCGACGGGCCTTCCAGTTGCGCGAGGAACCACAGCCGCTGCTGCGGAAAGGACAGCGGCAGGTCGTTCGCGCGCGAGCGGGGCACGATGGTGCCGGCCGTCGAACCGGCGTGGGGCGACGACGCTTCGATCAGGTCGGACACCGCGCTGATGGTCTGGAGTTCGAAAATCGCGTCGATGCCGATCTCTACGGAGAAGCTGCTCCAGATCCGCGAGACCAGTTGCATGGCTTGCAGCGAATCGCCGCCGTAGTCGAAGAAGCGGCCGGTGAGATCGACGGCCGGATTGTCGAGCACGTCGCGCCAGATGCGCACGAGCTCGAGCTGAATCGGCGTGGCGTCGAGACTGGCGGTGTCGGGCGCGGCGTTGGGCTCCAGCGCCAGGAGCGCCGGGCGATCCAGCTTGCCGTTGGCGTTGAGCGGGAATTCGGCGATCGGGATGATGTCGGACGGGACCATGTAGTCCGGCAGCTTCCCGGCCAGATAGGCCCGCAGGTCCGGCACGCTCAGGCTCGCGGCGCCCTTGACGTAGGCCGCCAGCTTGCGCACGCCGTGGGCGGATTCGCGCAGCATGACCGCCGCGCCGACGACGTCCTCGTGCGCGGCGATCGCGGCCTCGATCTCGCCGAGTTCGACGCGGTGCCCGCGGATCTTGACCTGGTGGTCGACGCGTCCGTAGCACTGGATACGTCCGTCGGGCAGCCACCGGCCGATGTCGCCGGTGCGATAGATGCGCGCTTCGCCGGGAAACGGATGCTCGACGAATTTCGCGGCGGTGACGTCGGGCCGCTGGTGGTAGCCGCGTGCAAGGCCCGCGCCGGCGAGGCAGATTTCCCCGGGCACGCCGAGCGGAACCGGCCGCAGCGCGTCGTCGAGCATGTACACGCGGGTGTCGGCGATGGGCCGGCCGATCAGCACCGTCGGCGGCGCGTCCTCGACGCGCTCGACGATGCAGCCGACCGTCGCCTCGGTGGGACCGTACTCGTTGTAGATTTCGATCGCGGGATCGATCTTGCGCAGCGTGGCGATGTGCTGGGGCGTCAGTTCCTCGCCGCCCACGATCACCTTGCGCACGCCGGAGCGCGCCAGGTTCATGTATTCCAGCAAGTGAATGTGGGTGGGCGTGAGCTTGAGGGTGTCGACGCCGCTGCCGGGCTGGAACATCCGGGCCAGGATGGTGTCGATGCTTTCCGACTGCGGATAGATGCGCAGCGTCTTGCCGCGCACCAGCGGGCAGAAGATGTTGGTGAGCGTGAAATCGAAGCAGAGCGAGCTGTACAGGCCGAAACTGCCGGTCGTGCTTTCCGGAAAGTAGTACGCGGCGGCCCACGCGATGTAGTGGGCCAGGTTCCGGTGTTCGAGCAGGCAGCCTTTGGGTTTCCCGGTCGAGCCGGACGTGTAGAGCACGTAGGCCAGGTGCGCCGGTTCGGCACGGTGCGGCGGGTTGTCCGGCAGCGGCGTCCAGCCGGGGAGTTCCTGGTCCAGCAGCAGCGTCACGCCGGAGAATTCATACCACTGCGCGAGTTGACTCGACTGGGTCACCAGCAGCGACAGGCCGGTGTCGCCGAGGATGTGATTGATCCGTTCGGCCGGATACGCCGGGTCCAGCGGAACGAACGCCGCTCCCGCCTTCAGGATGCCGAGAATCGCGACGATCATCCATTCGGAACGGTCGAGCATGATGCCGACCAGCGATTCCGGCCCGACGCCGTGGTGTTCGCGCAATTGATGCGCGAGGCTGTTGGCCCGGGCGTTCAGGTCGGCGTAGGTCATCAGCGAACTGTCGGTGACCAGGGCCGGCGCCGTCGGCGTGCGGGCGACCTGCGCTTCGAACATGGCGACGACCGTCGGGTGGCTGGGGCCGGTCGTCGTGGTTTCGTTGAAGGCGGCCAGCAGCGGGCCCTCTTCCGGCGGGGCCGATTCGATGTCGCCGACGGGTGCGTCGAGGTGTTCGAATGCCTCCAGCACCGCGCCGAGGCTGCCGGCGAAACCGTCGATGATGAAAGGCTCGATGGCCCCGCTGTAACGAAGCTCGATTTCGCCGCGCGCGAGCCGCAGATGCAATTGCAGATCGTCGTCGCGACCGGTCGGTGCATGGTGCACCCGATCGTCCGCCAGCGCGACTTTCGTGAGCTGCGCGAGCGCCATGTCCTTCTCGTTGCGAACGAGCGTTTCAAGCGGGAATTGAGGCTCGGCGTAGCTGTCTTCCACGATCCCGGCCACGCGCGACAGGTAGTCCTCGATGCGCTCCTCGGGACGGACCTCGATGATCAGCGGAACGGTGGCGGCGCTGGCCGACGGATGCCCGGCCAGCGCCGGCGTGCCGAGCACCGTGACCGGAATCCGGAAGTATTTCCAGAGCAGGAACGCAATGCCCGCCGCCGTGACGGCGAATTCGGCGAGCTCGCCGTCGCCGATGCGCCGCAACAGGTCGAGCGACGCGGGCGTGAGCCGCACCGTGCGGGACAGCGGGCTGCCCGCCTGCTGACTCGGGGCGTACGCCGCGATCCGGTAGACGCCGGCGACCTGGGAAAGGCTTTCGCGCCAGAAACGCGCGGTGGATGCATAGCGATGGTCGGTGACCAGCACGTTATTGTCTTGCACGGGAAACTCCTTGAAACGTTTTGTTCACCTGAAACAACCCGACGCAGCGCGCACGGCGCGCGCCGCTCGAACCCCGCCCGGCCCGCATCACGTTTTCTCCTCGAGCGCATCGTCGGCGGTGACTTCGGGCGTGCGTTTCAGGCGCAGACCGACCCGGACCCTCGGGCTGGCGGCGGGCGCATTGCCGGAGAGCGAAATACGATCGACCGGCGTGGTCGGATCACGGAGAAAGACGTCGTGGATCTCGAGCAGTCGATCGCGCATCGCCGCGACGGTCGCGGGGCGGAACAGGTGGGTGTTGTAGATGAACTGGATGAGGTGCCTGCCGTCGCTTTCCACGATCTGGAAGGACAGGTCGAACTTGGCCGTGGTGTCCGTCTGCGAGCGGTCCGTGATGCGAAGGCCCGGCTGAGGCGCCGGCATCGAAATGTGGTTCGCTTGAATGTCGAAGATCGGGAAATGGCCCGCCGGGGTGCGGATCCGGAGGTCTTCCAGCAGGACATCGAACGGATAGGACGCGTGCTCCAGCGCTTGCGTGGAGGCTTTCGCCACACCGTCGATTACTTCTTCCACGGTCGCGGAATTCCGCACCGGCACGCGGAGCACGACGGTGTTGAGGAACACCCCGATCTGCGATTCGAGCTGTTCGCTGTCGCGCCCGGCCGACACGCTGCCGATGACGATGTCCTCACGCCCCGTGTAGCGGTGCATCAGCACGCAGAACGATGCCAGGAGCACGGCGTAGAGCGACGTATGGTGAGCGCGGGCCAGCTTCGCGAGCCCTTCCACCTGCGGGCCCGACAGTTCGACTTCGAGCGTCTGCCCGGCATGACCGAGCCGCTCGGGGCGCGGGTAGTCGGACGCCAGTTGCAGGCGGGGCAGCGGCGGCGCGAGTTGCTCGAGCCAGTACGCGCGATGCGCGGCGGCACGCGCGCCTTCCAGGCTGGCGTTGTGCCACGCGGCGTAGTCGCGGTACTGGATCGAAAGCGGCGGCAGGTCGCGTCCCGCATACAGCGCATGCAGATCGTCGGTCAGCACGCGGATCGACCACGCATCCGATATCACGTGGTGCATGTTCAGCAGCAGCAGGTGTTGCGCCGGTGAGAGCCGGACCAGCTTGACGCGAAAGAGCGGTCCCGTCGCGAGATCGAATGGCTGCTCGCTTTCCGCGCGGATCAGCGCATCGATCGCTTGCGGCCCGGCATCGTCCGCGAGGTCCACCTGCTCGACGCGGAAACCGGAGGCTTCGCGGGTGAGGATGCGTTGCCGCAGATCGCCTTCGATCATCGCAAACACGGTGCGCAGGCTCTCGTGGCGATCGACCAGCATGTCGAACGCACGGACGAGGCGCGCCGTATCGACGGCGCCGTCCAGTTGCAGCGCGCCTGCCATGTTGTACGTGGACGGATCCGCGCCGCGGCTGGCGAGCCAGATCCGCTTCTGGGCGCGAGACACCGCGTAGGACGATTGCGCGGCAAGGGCCGGGATGATCGCCGCGCCACCGGCGTCGTCGGCGTGCGTGGAAGCGAGCTTCTGCGCGAGCGCGCGTGGCGACGGTGCATGGAAGATATCGGCGACCGCGACGTTCAGTTTCAGTTCGCGCCTGATCCGGCTGACCATCTGGATCGCCTTGAGGCTTTGGCCGCCATGCTCGAAGAAATTGTCGTCGACACCGCCCGGTTGGCGGCCGAGCACCTCGGCGAAGATGCGCAGCAGCGCCGCCTCGACTGGCGTCCGCGGTTCGACCGGCACGCCGTCGGGCACGGACGCGGCCTCCGGGAGCGGCAGCGCGGCGCGGTTGATCTTGCCGTTCGGCATGACGGGCAGGGCCGGCAGCAGCATCAAGGTGTCGGGCACCATATGCGCCGGCAGTTTGTCGCGCAGTGCATCGCGCAGGCGTTTGGGCGTCCAGCCGGTGCCCGACGCGTAGCCGCACAGGGTCTTTTCCGCGTCCGACGTGTCGCGGACGACCACGACGGCGTTGGAAATGCCGGCGAGACCGGTCAGGGCGGTTTCGATTTCCCCGAGCTCGATGCGATATCCGCGAATCTTGACCTGGAAGTCGCGTCGTCCGAAGAAGTGGAGATTGCCGTCCGGCCCGAAGCAGCCGACATCGCCGGTGCGATACAGGCGCGCGCCCGGTTCCGGACTGAACGGGTCGTCGCGGAACACCGCCCGGGTGCGCGCTTCGTCGAACAGGTAGCCGCGCCCGACGCCGGCTCCGCCGATGCAGATCTCGCCCTTGACGCCGATCGGGCAGAGGTTCATGTCGGCATCCACGACGTAGAGGCGCAGGTTCTCGATGGGGCGGCCGATCGGAATCGCCGGCAGATCCGGCGCGCGCTCCATGCTGTAGTGCGCCACGGAGTCCGACGCTTCGGTCGGCCCATAGGCGTTGATGAGCCGGACACCCGGATTCAGACGGAACCACGCTTGCGCGGACGCGGGCTGCAGGGTTTCGCCGATGGTCAGCAGCGTTTCGAGGTGCGGGAAAGCCGGTGCCGCATGCCTTTCCAGCTCGCCGAGAAAGGTGGCCAGATAGGACGGCACGAATTGCATCGCCGTGATGCGGTCGCGGTGAAGGCAGTCGATCAGACGCGCGGGCTCGAGGATCACGGCATCGGGATAGATCACGGTCGTACCGCCCGACACCAGCGCCGCGAAGCACTGCCAGACCGAAATATCGGAGCAGTGCGAAGCGGTCTGCGCGACCGCGCTCCGCGCGCCGAGTTCGACCCGGCGTGCCATGGCGAGCACGTGATTGAGCATGCCGCGATGCTCGACCATCGCGCCCTTCGGTTGGCCGGTCGAACCCGATGTGAAGATCACGTAGGCCAGGTCCACGGGCCGGCAACGCGGCGTCACGGGCGCCGGCGCCCCGGCGCCGTGATGGTCGGGCAGCCGGGTGGGATCGACCAGCGGGATCGACGCCAGGGCCGGCGGCGGCACGCAGTCCGTGGCGACGATGACCGTCGGCCGGGCCAGCGTCAGAATGGTCTCGACCCGCTGGGCCGGATAGGCCGGATCGACCGGAACGTAGGCCGCGCCGCACTTCCAGATGGCCAGGATCGTTTCCAGCATCAGCGGCGAGCGCGGCATCCAGACGGCGATCCGGTCGTCCGGCTGGATCGCCGCTGTCTGCAGCAGATGACCGGCGATCCGGTTGGCGCCCTCGACGAGATCCCGATAGGTGCGGACCGCCGTGCCGTGGCGGACCGCAATGCGCTCCGGATGAGCGGCGGCTGCGGCCTCGATCAGTTCGGGCAGCGTCCGGTCGGACGGAACCGGCGCGATGCTGTCGTTCCAGCCGTGCAGGATGGCGTCCCGCTCGTCCGTGGTGAGGAGCGCAATGCTGCGGTTCGGGTGATCTTCCGCACCGGCAAGGCCGGCGAGCAGCGTTTCGACATGGCGCAACAGGCGGACGATCGTGTCGCGGTCGAACCGGCCATCGTCGTACAGCACTTGAAGCGACAGGCGCTTGCCCGGCGTCACGACCAGGGTCAGCGGGTAATTGTTCGGATCGGACACCTGGAATTCGCCGATCCGCAGACCGGGCAGCGCATCGGCCAGCGCTTCCTCGACCGGATAGTTCTGGAAGATCAGCAGGCTTTCGAAGAGCGGCACGCCGGGCGGCAGGCCCGCGAATGTCTGAATGTCGGCCAGCGGATAGTGCGCATACTCCTCCTGCTGCGCGAGATCGATCTGCAGCTGGGCGAGCCACGCGGACGTCGGACGCGTGTCGATGCGGACCCGCACCGGCAGCGTGTTGATGAACAGCCCGACCATCTCGTCCGACGCCGGCAGCGACGCCGGGCGACCGGAAACGATCGTGCCGAACACGACGTCCGCTTCGCCGCTATAGCGGCTCAGCAACTGCGCCCACGCGCCCTGGGCGAGCGTGTTGAGGGTGATGCGGCGGGTTTGCGCGAAGGCGACGAGCCGCCGCGTCTCGCTTTCGGAGAGCAGCAGCTGTTCTTCCACATAGGCGCCCGGCGCGGCCGTGCCGTCGAGTTCGGGGCGTCCCAGCACGAGCGGCGTCGTGGTCGGGAAATCCTCCAGCTTCGTCTTCCAGAAGCGTTCCGCCGCGGCGGCGTCCTGGCGCGCCAACCAGCGCACGTAATCGGCGAAGGCGGGCGGCGCGGCGCGCTGCGGGGTGCCTTCGTCCGCCAGGTCCTGATAGGTGGCAGCCACTTCGCTCAGGAGCCGGGCGGAGCTCCACCCGTCGAGCAGGATGTGGTGATGGCTCCAATGGAAGCGCCATGCGTGATCTGCCACGCGGAACAGCGCGAGCCGCATCAGCGGCGCCCGGGTAAAGTCGAAGCCGCGTGCCCGGTCTTGCGCCACGTAGGCCGCCCAACGCCGTTCCGCCTCCTCGGTGGACGCCGCGCGCAGATCCTCGTCATGCCAGGGCAAGTCGATACGGCGATGCACGACCTGCACGGGGCTTTCGATTTCTTCCCAGTGAAACGAGGTTCGCAGGATGTCGTGCCGGTGCGCCACCGTATCCCACGCGCGGCGGAACCGTTCGACGTCGAGTGCGCCGTCGATACGGAAATCGAGGCTGCTGAGATACGCATCCGATGCCGGTTCGTACAGGCTGTGGAACAGCATGCCCTGTTGGGTCGGCGTCAGCGCGTAGACGTCGGCGATCTCGTCCGGTATGACCGAGGCCAGCGCCTGCGGCAGCGCATTCGCCGGCTGGCCCGACGCGGGCCGGGCCGATGCGGACGGGACGGCATGGTCGGCAACCAGCGATTCGAGCGCCGCGATGTAGGCTTGCGCAACGCGCCGGATGGTGTCGGCGTCGTGGCAGGCGCGGCTGAATTCCCATGCAACGTGCAGGCGGTTACCGGTCACGTAGGCGTTGATGTCGAGCAGGTGCTCGCGCAGCTGGTTCGCATTGCGGCCGTCTCCGCTCGGCTCCACGGCCTGTTTCCAGTCGCGGGCGGCGTTCAGCATCGGGTCGGTCTGACCCAGGTAGTTGAACAGCAGCCGAGGCTGCGGAACGGGGCCATCGAGCCGGTCCCGCAGCAGGCCGTAGGTGATGCCCGCGCTCGGGACGGCGCGCAGTTGCGTCTTGATCGACGCAACCAGCCGAGCCGGGTCGTGCGAGCCGGCATCGACCGTCAGCACGACCGGGAACAGGGACGTGAACCAGCCCACCGTGCGCGAGATGTCGAGATCCGCGATCAGTTCCTCGCGCCCGTGCGCTTCGAGATCCACCAGCACGTCGGCGCAACCGCTCCAGTCGCTGACGGCACGCGCGAGCGCGGCCAGCAGCACGTCGTTGATCTGCGCGTCGTAGGCGCGGGGTGCGGCGCCCAGCAAGGCCGCGGTCGCGGATTCGCCCAGCTCGACCACGATCGTTTCGGCGGACGACACGGAATTGGCGGCAGCCGTTGCGGCGCGATCGAGCGGCAGGCCGGGCAGGGTGGCACGCGCCAACGCCTGCCAGTGGGCGATGTCGGCGTCGGCGGCGCCGGAGCCGGCCCAATCCGAGATGGCCCGGGTCCAGGCGGTCCACGTCGCGCCGCCGCCCGCGAATTCGGGGGCCTGGCCGTGGCGCAGGCGGGTATAGGCGTCGTACACGGTTTCGAGCAGCGCGCCCCATGACACGCCGTCGATGACCAGATGATGGGCGACCAGCAGCAAGCGCAGCGATCGGCCTTCGTCGACGCGGAACAGGTCCGCGCGCACGACGGGGCCGTCCGACAGATTCAGGCTCGCATGAGCGTGCGCGACGTGCTGCGCGAGCTGATCGCGTCCGATCTCGACTACGCCGACGGGAATCTCCGGATCGTCGACGACTTCCTGGATCCAGCCGGACTCGCCCGCACGAAAGCGCAGCCGCAGCGCGTCATGCCATTTGACCGCGTGCCGCAGCGCCTGGCGCAGCAAGACCGGATCGAAATCCGCCGGCACGTCGAGCAGGACCGCCTGGTTGTACTGGTCCTGGTCGTCCTTGCGCTGCGCGAAGAAGTCCTTCTGGATGGGCGTCAGCGGCAGCGGGCCGGACGACGCGACGAACTCCGCCGCGCCGAGCGCGCCGCGGGTGGCCACGGCGGCGAGTTCGGCAACCGTCGGATGCTGGAAGATGAGCCGGGTGGTGAGCTTCAGCCCTGCCTTGGCGGCCAGCGACACGATGCGCATGCTGAGAATCGAATCGCCGCCCAGCGCGAAGAAATTGTCGAGGATGCCCGGCGCCGGAATGCCCAGCGCTTCGCCCCAGATGCGGCACAGCAGCGTCTCGGTGGGCGTGCGGGGCAATGTCGGCGCCTGTCCCGCGGCGGACAGCCGCGCGCGGTCCAGCGGGGGCAGCGCCTTGCGGTCGATCTTGCCGTTGCCGCTCAAGGGCAGCGCGTCGAGCACCACGTAGATGCCGGGCACCATGTAGTTCGGCAGCGTGGCGGACAACGCGGCGGCAATCTCCGCGTCGCTCAGCGACGCGCCGGCGCGGAACGCGACATACGCGCACAGCGCGGCGCGGCCGGTGTCGTCGCGATAATCGAGCGCGGCCGCCTGGCGGATTTCCGGAATGGCGGCCAGCGCGTTGTCGATCTCCCCGAGTTCGATGCGGTAGCCGCGGATCTTCAGCTGATGGTCCTTGCGGCCGTAGAGGACGATCGAACCATCGGGGAGATAGCAGCCGATGTCGCGGGTGCGGTACATGCGCACACCGCGGTCCGCGCGGAACGGGTCTTCGAGGAACGCTTCCCGCGTGCCGGCTTCGTTGTTGAGATAGCCGCGGCCGACGGCGACGCCGGATACGCACAGTTCGCCGGGAACCCCGATCGGGCACAGGTTCATCTGCGGGTCGACGACATAGATGCGCACGTTGCGGACCGGCTTGCCGACCGGTACGTAAGGCGTGGTCGGCGCGCACGTCATGCGGTGCTGCGCGACGTCGTCGGACGCTTCGGCCGGGCCGTACGCGTTCACCACCGCGATGTCCGGGAACACGTCGAACCACCGTTTCACCAGGGCCGGGCTGACCATCTCGCCGGTGACGAGGAGGTGCCGCAGGTGCCGCAGCAGCGCGGGCCGTTCCGACGCGTGGTCGAGCACGGCGGACAGATAGGACGGCACCAGTTCGAGGATGCTGATCCGGGCGGCTTCCAGGGTCGCGACGAAAGACGCCGGGTCGCGGATGCACGCGTCGTCGACGATCACGGTCTTGCCGCCGGCGAGCGGCGCCGTGAAAAATTGCCAGACCGAAATATCGAAGCAATGCGGCGCGGTTTGCGCGATCACCGACGACGCGGAGATCGAAAACTCGTCGATTTCGGCGAGCATGTGATTCAGCATGCCGGCGTGCTCGACCATCGCCCCTTTGGGCTTGCCGGTCGAACCGGAGGTGTAGATCACGTAGGCGAGGCTGTCGGGCGACACGGGGCGGCCGGGATTGGCGTCGTCGCCGCCCTCGGTGACGGTATCGAGCGACACGACCGGCGCGAGCGCGGCCAGCTCGGGCGGCAGGAGGCCGTCGCAGGTAATGACGAGCGCGGCGCCGGAATCCTCGAGAATCGTGCGGATGCGGGCCGCCGGATAGTCGGGGTCGATCGGAATATAGGCGGCGCCGCACTTCCAGACCGCGAGGATCGCCTCCATCAGGCGCTCCGACCGGTGCATACAGATCGCGACCAGCGCGTCCGGCCGCAGCTCGACGGCGGCCAGCAGGCGGTGAGCCGTGCGGTTGGCGCGGGCGTTCAGCTCGCCCGCGCTCAGGACGATATCCCGGTACTCGACCGCCGGCCGCTCGGGGTGGTCCGCCGCGGCCTGTTCCAGGCGATGCACCACGGTACGCGCGGCATCGAACGGCACGTCGGTGTCGTTGAAGGTGTCCAGCAACTGCCGGCGTTCGGCCTCGGGCAGCATCGGCAGGCGCCCGAGCAGCCGGTTCGGATCGGCCGCGAATGCGTCGAGCGTCGCGGCCACGTGGCCCAGCATCCGCTGCATGGTGTCTTCATCGAAGCGCCGCGGATCGAACGACAGCTCCATCTTCCAGTCGTCGCGCGCCGTCACGACGAATTCGAGCGGGATGTCGGCGCGGTTGTAAAGCTGCACCTCGTCGACCGCCAGGCCATGCGCGCCATGCGTCAGCGACGCATCGAGCGGGTAATTCATGAACGTGATGTTGCTCTCGAACAGCGGCGTCGTCAGCGGCACTTCGCTGCAGCGCTGGATATCCGGAAGCGGGGTGTGCTCGAACTGCGCACGAGCGGCCACGCGCGCCTGGATCATCTTCAGCCAGGCCGCGAGCGGCTGCCGCGGATCGACCCGCACCCGCACCGGCACCGTATTGATGAACAGGCCGAGCATGGTTTCGATCCCCGGCAGGTTGGCGCCCCGTCCGGACACGACGGCGCCGAACACCACGTCGGTTTCCCCGCTGTAACGCGACAGCACGAGCGCCCAGGCCGCTTGCGCGAGGGTGTTGAGGGTGACGTGATGCCGGGCCGCGAATTGCCGCAGGCGCGCGCTCAGGTCGGCCGACAGGTCGGCCTGGACTTGCGCGAGGCCCTGGCCGAAGCGATCGTTCGCTTCCGCGCGCGCTGCCGTGGGCAGCGGGGTCGGCGAGCGGAACCCTTCGAGATAGCGTGTCCAGTATTGCTGCGCGGCTTGCGGTTCGCGCTGCTGCAGCCACTGGATATAGTCGCGATAGGGGCGCACCGCGGGGAGCGCCGGCGGTAGGCCACGCGTGAGCGCGCCATAGACCTGGAAGATTTCCTCGATGACGAGCGACAGGCACCAGCCGTCGGCCAGGATGTGATGGTGGCTCCAGCTGAACAGGTACGCGTCGGCAGCGACGCGCGCGAGCCGGCAGCGCACGAGCGGCGCGCGATCGAGCGCGAAGCCCTCGGCCAGATCGTTTTCGAGATGCGCGCGCCACCGCGTGCGCTGTTCGTCTTCCGGCAGGTCGCGCCAGTCGTCCTGCACCCACGGCAGCGCGGCGTGCGCATGCACGACCTGCATGGGCTTGTCGAATTCCTCCCAATGGAACGACGTGCGCATCACCGGATGCCGATCGACCAGCTGCTGCCATGCGGCATGAAACAGCGCGGGGTCGAGGCTGCCGGTGATCCGGCAACTGAGCTGGTTGAAGCTGCTTCTCGTGCCGGGCGAGTGCACGGCATGAAAGAGCATCGCCTCCTGCATCGGGGAGAGCTCGTAGATATCGGCAATGGTGGGGGATGTCACGATTTGATCCTTGAAACAAGCACATCCAACGCTTCCTGGCTGATGCGCGCGGCCGGAAAGTCCGTCGGGCTCAGCCCGCGCGGGTCGCCGCCACTGGCTGCGACGATCGACAGCAGACGGCTGCGGTAGCACTGCGTCAGCTGCGCGATGACGTCCGGCGCGCAGGCTTCCCGGTTGTAGTGCCAGGTCAGGCGCAAACGCCCGTCGCACACCATCCCGTCGATCTCGAAAAGATGGCCGCGCCGTGCGCGCGGACTGTGCTCGGGGCTCTGGAAGTCGAGCACCGGCTTCCAGCCCGTGTCGTCGGTCAGCACGCGATCGATCTGGCCGAGATAGTTGAAGCGCACCGGCGCCGGCGGCTGCCGTTCCAGTGCTGCCGCGATGCCGGCGTCCTTGCCGAGGTAGCGTGCGATGCCGTAACCGAGCCCGCGCATCGGCACCGCGCGCAACTGTTCCTTGACGTTGCGCAACGCCTCGGCCGCCACGGTGGCGTCGCCGGCATTCAGGAACACCGGATAGTGCGCGGTGAACCAGCCGATGGTGCGCGACGTATCGACACCGTCGAAGAGGTCCTCGCGGCCGTGGGCTTCGAGATCGACGACCAGCGAAGCGTTGCCGGTCCAGTCGCCGAACGCGAGCAGCAGGGCCGTCAGCAGGACTTCATTGATCTGGGTGTTGAAGGCGCGCGGCACGTCCTGCAGCAGCGCGAGCGTCTGCTGGGCGTCGAACTCGATGAACGTCGAGCCGGCTTCGGCGACGGTGCCGACCGGCATGTCGTCGAAGCCGGCCGGTTCCTCGGCGTTCGCCTGGAGCCAATAGTCCAGTCCGTCGAGCGCGGTCGCGCCGAGTTCGGACAGACGCGTCGACCAGTCGCGCCAGGCCGTCGTCCTGGCCGGGAGCTGCACCGCTTCGCCCGCCTCGAGCTGGCGGCACGCCGTGTACAGGTCTTCGAACAGGATGCGCCACGAGACGCCGTCGATCACCAGGTGATGCGCCACCACGAGCAGGCGCTGCGGCTCGCCGGGACCGAACTGGAACAGGTGGGCGCGCAGCAGCGGCGGCGCGGACAACGTGAAGCTTTCCTGCATGCGGGTGGCGGTCGCGAGCATCTCGGCCTGCCGCATGGCGGGCGCCGCGCCGGCCAGCGACGTGACGCCGAGCGGGATCGCCAGCGGCGGCGCCGCGTGCGATTGCTGCCACGCGCCGGCGACGCGTTCGAAACTCAGCCGCAGCGCGTCATGATGCGTCGCGACGGCGGCCAGCGCGTGCTCGATCACGTCCGGCCGCAGCGACGCGGGCACCTCGATCATGGTCGACTGGTTGTAGTGGTGCGGATCCGCCACGTCTTGCGCGAAGAACCAATGCTGGATCGGCGTCAGCGGGGCGGGACCGACTACCGGCTCCTGAGGAATCCTGATGGGTGGCGCATCCACGACAACCCGGGCGAGGTCGGCGATGGTCGGATGGGCGAAAAACTGATCGGCGGTAAATCGGAGGCCGACTTGCTGGGCCTGCGACATCACCTGAATGAGCAGGATCGAGTCGCCGCCCAGTTCGAAGAAATTGTCGTGCACGCCGATCGGCTCGCGGCCCAGCACCTCCGACCAGATCGTGCCCAAGCGCGCCTCGACGTCATTGGTCGGCGCGGCATACTCGGTTTCGCTCGCCACGGGCCCCAGTTCCAGCGCGGCGAGCGCCTTGCGGTCGGGCTTGCCGTTCGGCGTCAGCGGCAGCCGTTCGAGCGTCACGATCGACCCCGGCACCATGAACTCGGGCAGGCGTTCCTTCAGGTATGCCCGCAGGCCGGCGACGCTGGCCGTCGTCGTCTCGACGCAGGCTACCAGCTGCCTGTGCTGCGGCGTGTCCTCGCGCACGAACACGATCGCGTCCGCGACGTCGGCGTGCTGCCTGAGCGCCGCTTCGATTTCCCCCATTTCGATGCGATAGCCGCGAATCTTCACTTGCATGTCGCGGCGCCCGGTGACTTCCAGGTTGCCGTCAGGCAGCCAGACGCCGAGGTCGCCGGTGCGATAGAGGCGCTCGCCCGACTCGAACGGGTGGTCGACGAACGCGGCGGCAGTCAGGTCGTCCCGGCCGACGTAGCCGCGCGCCAGCGCGATGCCGGACACGCAGATCTCCCCCGTGCAGCCCTCGGGCGCCAGTGCCCCGTGCTCATCGAGCAGGTACAGGTGCGTATTGTGGATCGGCCGGCCTACCGGCAGACGGGCGCCGTAGGCGATTGCCGGATCGACCACGTAGTCCGCGATGCAGACGGTGGCCTCGGTGGGGCCGTACGAGTTGTGGCACGAGCGTGTGCGGGCCAGCTCGCGCAGATCCGCCACGCGGGCGTTGTCGCCCGCGCTGATGACCCGTTTCACGGTGCCGAGCGCGTTCCAGTCGAGCGCGGCGAGATAGGCAGGCGTCGCGTTGACGGTGGTGACGCCCTGCTGCGCGATATATTCCACGAAACGCGGCACGTCCCGGATCACGGCGGTCTTCGCCAGCACCAGGCGCGCGCCCGCGAGCAGCGTGACGAAAATCTCCATGATCGAGCCGTCGAAGCCCGGGGAGTAGAACTGGACGAACCGGTCGGTGGCATCGAAACCGAAGGCGTCCACATGGTATTGCGCCATGTTCAGGAGGCCTGCGTGTTCGAGCACGACGCCCTTGGGCACGCCCGTGGAGCCGGACGTGTAGATGATGTACGCGGCGTCGTCCGGCCGGACCTCGACCTGCGCCGACGCCGATGCGGGTGCCAGCGTGTCGAGCTGAAAGTCGAGGGCGAACATCGGAATCGCCCAGAAATCGGCGAGCAGCGGCAGGTGTTCCGAGTGCGTCAGCAGCGCTTTGACCTTCGCGTCCTCGATCATGAAGCGCAGGCGCTCCTGCGGAAACTCCGGGTCGAGCGGCAGATACACCGCGCCCGCCTTGAGGGCGCCGAGCAGGCCGACGATCCAGCGCTCGGAACGGTCGGCCACCACGCCCACCACGTCGCCGCGTTCGATCGCGTATTCCGTGAGCAGGAAGCTCGCGAGCCGCGACGCCTGATCGTCCAGTTCGGCATAGGTCAGCGATGCGTCGGCGGTCGCCACGGCGATGCTGTCCGGCGCGGCCGCGACCCGCTGCGCGAACTGCGCCAGGAAGGTGCCATGCACCGCGACGGGCGCCGCATGCGAACGAAGTCGCGCACGTTCGTCGTCGTCGAGCAGCGAGACGGTGTCGAGCGGCGCATCCAGCGTGCCGAAGCCGGCCACGACGTTGCACAGGTGTCGCGCGACATGCTGGAGATAATGCAGCGTGAACGCCGTCGGCCGGCCCGTCAGCACGATCTCGTAGCGCTCGCGATGCCGGATCTCGATCGACAGGTCGTGGTCCGCCGACGCCCAGTCTTCATGAAGACCGTCGAAGCGCACGCCTACGTTGGTCGTGCGGCGTTCGCCATGCAGCTTGTGCGCCAGGGCGGCGATCGGAAAGTCCTGATACGAATAGCTACGCTGCACCCTGTCGCGAACCTGGTTCAGATACGCGCGTACCGTGGGGCCGGGCTGGATGGCGTCGAACAGCGGGACGGGGTCGGCGGAACCGCTCGCGGGTTCGACGATCAGGTGCGGCGACTCCACGAACAGGCCGGCCGTGCCGTCGTAGCGCCCGAGGACACGGAACAGGGCCGCCAGCAGCACGACGAAAGCGCCCAGCGCCTGGCCGGAAGCGAGCTTCTCCAGCACCTGCGATGCGTCGCCGTCGAGCTCGAACGTCAGTTCCGGTGCCGGGCCGAGCGGTAGCGCATAGGCTTGCCACGCCTGCTGAAGCCGGAAGTCTTCGTCGATGCGACCGAGCGCGTCGCTCCAGAACGCCACGTGTTCCTGGTATTGCCCGCTGGTCGAGAGCGTGTTGAGATTCATTTCTGACACAGCACGATCTCCCTCGTCGCGTACAGGATTTCGGAATCGATGCCCTTGGCCTTGCAGTGCGCGACGAACTGGGTGGACTGGATATGGC
The DNA here is from genome assembly GCF_011753085.1 of Burkholderia sp. Tr-862. Classification (NCBI taxonomy): domain Bacteria; kingdom Pseudomonadati; phylum Pseudomonadota; class Betaproteobacteria; order Burkholderiales; family Burkholderiaceae; genus Burkholderia; species Burkholderia sp. Tr-862. The sequence continues at coordinate 28,925 of NZ_VWWG01000042.1, read as the reverse complement.
TGGGCGAGTTTTCGTCGAAGGTGTTGTCGAGGAGGTAATTCAGCCACGGCTCCTGACCCATCGCGTAGACATATGCCGCGTTGAACGCGAAGTCGTCCACCAGCGCGGCGGCCTCGCCGAACTGGCAGCCCCGCGCACGGCGCGACTGATCGATGTCGCGCGGCAGCGCCTTGGGAAACAGCGGGCCACAGACCCAGGACGGCGGCGCGCCCTCGGTTTCCATCCCGACGAACAGGGTGTCCGGCTTGCCGGCGAGGCGGAAGACATGCTCGTAAAGAGTGGGGTCCAGGTTGCACGAATCGGCGATGCACAGCACCGAACGCTTGCCGAAGCGGATCATGAAGCTCTGCTTGCTCTGGATCGCCAGGTCGTTGTGTTCGCCCAGGAACGGAATGGCTGTGATGGCGCCGTTGGTCACCTTGATTTCCTGCGCATCCCGAACTTCCAGCACGTCGTCAAAGCCGAGCTTGCGCAACGCCAGTTGCAGTGACGGATCTTGCGGAAAACCGTCCAGGTTCCTGCCGACCACCACGGTCTTGACCTTGTGGCGAAGCTGCAGCAGCGTTTCCAAGACGATGTGATCGTGATGGCTGTGCGTGATCAGCACGTAGTCGATCTGGTCCGGCAGGTCGGCGAAGGTATAGCGCGGCAGCGCGGTGTCGTAGCCGTAGCTGATCACAGGATCGATCAGGATGCTCACGCCGCGGCTCTGAATCAGCAGGCACGCATGGCCGTAGTAACGGATGCGGATGTCGTCGCCGTCGAACGAACGATCCGGTTTCGGTGCCGGTGCCTCTTCGACGAAGAACGAGCGGAACAGCGGCTCGTCCTTCTCCTCCACGCGCATCAGATCGACGATTTTCGCGTAGCTGCCGGGCGTGTCGCGCATGCGGAACAGCACGTCGAGCGCGCGATCGTCGAAGGCCGTGTTGCTGAACACAGTGCGCTCGTCGCTGAGCCGGGGCGTGCTGAGAATGAATGGGCGGGGCGTGTGCTCGTCGATCGCCGACAGCGCGATGCTCTGCGCGTCGCGCACATAGAGCGGGCTCGCGTACAGCAAGCTCTCGTAGACCCGGAAGGACGGGTTGTGGTTCAGGTCGTAGTAGATCTCGACATAGCCTTTCAACACCTCGGGAATCTGCGGGTAGAGCGGGTCCGACGCCATCCCCTTGGCCTGTTCCAGCAGCAGCGTGGAGAATGCCTTGTAGGCCTTCGCCAGTTCCAGTTGCGCGGTCGCGCGCCGGGTGGTCTGCTCGATCAGCGCGCGGATTTCGTCGACGCGCTTGCCGTCCAGATCGAGGAACGGGCCGCCGCGCATCGCCGGATCCTTGCACGCCGCCGCATGCATCATCGGCGAGGCGACATAGGACTTCATCAGCGGCAGGAACCGCTCGGCCACGTTGAGTGCGGCGGTCAACGGCGGAAGCGTGTGAAACCACGCGTACCAGCCGTTGATCAGCGGTTCGAACTGGATGTTTTGCCGCAGGTAGACCTGCGTGTTGGACGAAATAGTCAACGAAGGCTCCTTAGAATGCACTGAGTTCGACGGTGGGCTGGCGGGCTTCGGCCTGCAGCACGTGTTGTCCCAAGGTCAGGTTCCGGATGCGAACGCCCGGATTGGCCAGCACTTCGCCGATGACGGACGTCAGCTCGTTGGCGAGGCCCTGCACCAGCGCCTCGCTGAACCGCCCGGCGTGATAGACGACGCGGATCGCGAGGCCCTCGGCGTGCGGCTCGGCCAGGAACCAGAAGTCCGTCGCGGCTTCCGTGTCCGCGCCCTGCAGGTCGTGGTCCGGCAGTTCGGCGATGCGCACTTGTCCCGCGTAGCGATCGACGGCGCCTTGTCGCTGGTTCTGCAGCGTCAGGCCGATGTCGAAGAGCGGATTGCGTCCCGCGACGCGTTTGATGCGCAGGTCGTCGAGCAAGCGATCCAGCGGATACAGCGGGTGCGAGAACGCTTCGAGGGCGGTGTCCCGCACCCGGGTCAGCAGCGTATCGAAACGATCGTCGCCGGCGACGCGATCGCGCAGCGCCAGCACGTTCAGATAGGGGCCGACCTGCGACTCGAGTTCGGGCAGCTCACGGCCCGCGACCGGCGTGCCGACGACGATGTCCTCCTGGCCGGAGCGGCGGTAGAACAGCGCCTTGATCGCGGACAACAGTGCGATGAACAAGGTCGCGCCGTGGCGTTGGCCGAGCGATTCCAGCGCCGTCGTCTCGGCGGCGGGCAGCTCGAACCGCCAGGTTTTCCAGCTCGGCGCGGCCGGCTGCTCGATGTCGCCCGGCAGTTCCAGCGCGCGCAGGCCGCCGCCCAGCCTGGTCAGCCAGTATTCCTTCATGCGTTCGCCGTCCGGCCCGGCCAGCAGGCGGTTCAGCCAGCCGGCGTAATCCTTGTACTGGATCGAGAGCGCGGGCAACGGATTGTCGCGACGCTGGACCAACGCGTCATAGATCTTCGACAGGTCGTCGAGCAGCACCTCCGTCGACCAGCCGTCGCTCACGATGTGATGCATCGTGCAGATGCAGACGTGACGGACTTCGGAGAGCCTGAGCAGCTTGACGCGGAAGAGCGGGCCGGTGCCGAGATCCATCGGCGCGAGCCGTTCGCGGGCGGTGATCGACATGGCCTGGGCATCCCGGTCCTCGGCTTCCTGCAAATCGATGACCTCGACCGGGAACGCGGCTTCGCCCGGAGGCAGCACCTGCTGGACCGGCTGATTGCCGGACAGCACGAACCGCGTGCGCAAGATCTCATGCCGTTCGCTCAATGCACGGAACGCCCGCACGAGCGCGTCCACGTCCAGCACCCCCTCGAACAGCAGGGACGTGGGCAGCGGCCCGCCGGCTTGCGCCGCATTCAGGCGATCCTGGACCCACAGCCGCGTCTGGGCGGGAGAGAGTGCGTAATGCGCCTGCACCGGCAGCGGCGTCACCGGCGCGTAATCGATCGGCTGCGTATCGGCGATGCGTTTCGCGAGGCTCGAAATGGTGGGATGCGAGAACAGGCTGCGGATTTCCAGCTTCACCTGCAGATCGCGGCGGATGCGCGCGGCGACCTTCGTCGCGGAAAGCGAATTGCCGCCCAATTCGAAGAAATTGGCGGTCGTGCTGATCCGGGCCTGGCCGAGCACTTCCTGCCAGATTGCCGTCAACTGCGCTTCGAGCGCGTTGGCGGGCGCAACGTGGTCCAGGCTGTCGCCGGGTTCGGGCAGTCGGACGCGATCGAGCTTGCCGTTGGGCAGTTGCTCGAATGCGGGCACGACGACGAATGCGGACGGCACCATGTAATCCGGCAGCCGCTGCCGCAGGTGCCCGCGTACCGCTGCGATCAGTTCGGCTTCGGGGTGCGACGAGCGCAGCCATGCGACGAGTCGCGCGCCATCGTCCGCACCGCGCAGTGCCACGACGGCGGCCTCGACCAGCGGATGCGATGCCAGCGCCGCCTCGATTTCACCGGGTTCGATGCGCAGGCCGCGCAGCTTGATCTGGTGGTCGATGCGGCCGAGGAATTCGATGTTGCCGTCGGGCCGGTAGCGCGCGAGATCGCCGGTGCGGTAGAGGCGTGCATGCGGATCGGCGGAGAACGGATCGGTGATGAACTTTTCGGCGCTCAGTTCGGGTTCGCCATGGTAGCCGCGCCCGACCGGCGTGCCGCCGATCAGCAGCTCGCCCGCCACGCCGACCGGCACGGGCTGCAGCTGCGCGTCCACGATGTAGAGGCGCGTATTGGCGATGGGCCGGCCGATCGGCACGATGCGGTGCGGGTCGTCGCGCCGGCATTCCCATGCGGTCACGTCGACGGCGGCCTCGGTGGGGCCGTAGAGGTTGAACAGCCTGACGTCCAGGCGCGCAAGGCAACGCTGCTGCAGGTCGAATGGCAGGGCCTCGCCGCTGCACACGACGCGGCGCAGCGACGTGCAGTGCGCGTCGAGGTCCGGATGATCGAGAAAGGCGCGCAGCATGGACGGCACGAAATGGACCGTGGTGATCCGTTCGCGCTCGATGAGTTCGACCAGGTAGTCGGTCTCGCGCTGGCCGCCGGGCCGGGCGAACACGAGGCGCGCGCCGGTGACGAGCGGCCAGAAGAATTCCCAGACCGACACGTCGAAGCTGAACGGGGTCTTCTGCAGCACGGCATCGTCGGCGCCGAGCGTGTACGCGTGTTGCATCCACAGGATGCGGTTGGTGATGGCGCGATGGGTGTTGAGCGCGCCCTTGGGCCTGCCGGTCGAACCGGAGGTGTAGATCATGTAGGCGAGGTTCTCGCCGCTCAGCGCGGGCGCGGGGTTGGACGCGGGCGCGGCATCGAGGTCGAGCGTGTCGCGATCGACGACGATCACGCGGGCGTCGGTGTCGGGCAGCACGTCAAGCAGATGCTGCTGGGTGAGGAGCCAGCGCAGCTGCGCGTTGTCGATCATGAAGCGCACGCGCTCGGCGGGGTACTCGGGGTCGACGGGGACGTAAGCGCCGCCGGCCTTGAGGATCGCGAGCAGGGCGACGATCATGTCGAGCGAGCGTTCCATCGCGACGCCGACGAGGGCATCGGGGGCAACGCCGAGCTCGATGAGCCGGTGGGCGAGGCGATTGGCGCGCAGGTTGAGTTCGGCGTAGGTGAGCGCGAGGTCGTCGTAGACGGCGGCGACGGCATCGGGCGTGCGCTCGACCTGCTGTTCGAACAACCGGTGCAGCGGTTGCGCGGCGGCCTCGCCGAAATCCGTCTCGGTCCGGTTCCATTCGATGGTCAGCAGGTTCCGCTCCGCCTCGCTCGTCAGCGGTAGCCGCGCAACGGCGGCCGACGCATCGTCCGCGACACACGTCAGCAAGGTCCGGTAGAACCCGAGGAAACGTTGCACCGTGCTCTCGTCGAACAGATCGCTGTTGTAGTCGCAGTCGATCAGGAGTGCCTGCCCCGCGTCGAGGACGTTGACGTTCAGATCGAACGCGGTATGGCGGATCAGCGGCGTGACCAGGCCGACCGTCAGGCCGGGCAGTTCGGGCAGCGCCGACACGGGTTCCAGATTGAAGACGACCGACACCAGCGGGGCGGCGTTGAGATCGCGCTGCGCGCCGATTTCGCGGACCAGTTCGGCGAACGGGAAATCCTGGTGCTCGAGCGCGTCGAGCAGGTTCTGGCGGGTGCCCGCCAGGAAGCCGGCCACGGTGGCCTGCTCCGGCAGCGTGGAGCGCAACGGCAGCAGATGCGTGCAATAGCCGGCGAGGCGATCGCTGCCGGCCACGGAGCGGCCGGTCACCGGGATGCCGGTGACGATCTCCTGCTGGCCGGCGATGCGGTGCAGGAACAGATTGAAGCCCGCGAGCAGCATCATGTAGAGCGTGCAGCCGTTCTGACGAGCGGCGGTGCGCAGCGACGCGGCCTCGGCCGCGTCCAGATGCAGGGACACGCGCGCGCCATGAAACGTCTTCACCGCGGGCCGGGGGTAATCCAGCGGAAGATTCAGCGGTTCGGCCTGGCGCGCGCATTGCGCCAGCCAGTACGCGCGATTCGCCTTCGTTTCCGGGCTGTGGCGCTGGCCGTCGAGCTGCTTCAGGTACTCGCGGAACTGCAGCGGCGCCGCGGCCGGTGCAGCACCGGCATAAGCGCGGGCGAGATCCTCGAGCAGGACGCCGAACGTCGAGCCGTCACAGATGATGTGATGGGCCGTCATCACCAGCAGGTGACGCGTGCTGTCCAGGCGCACGAGCGCGGCGCGAAAGAGCGGACCGTTCACGAGGTCGAACGGCTGGCGGCTTTCGTGGTCGCGCCACGCGTCCTGGTTCGTGTCGATCAGCGGAATCTGAAGCGTCAGCGACGGATGCACGATCTGGCCCGACCCGTCCGGCGTCAGCGTGGTGCGCAGCGCTTCGTGCCGGTCGACGAGACCCTGCACGGCCGCGCGCATGGCGGCCTCGTCGAGGCGGCCATTCAGTTCGAGGGTGGTGTTGACGTTGTAGGCCAGCGATCCTTCGGGATCGACTTCCGACAGGATCCACAGCTGGCGTTGCGCTTCGCTCAGCGCGGCCACCGTGCCGTGCTTCGAGTGAGGCCGGATGAAACCGCCCCGGCGCAGGTCGGCGACGCTGTCCTTCACCGCCCGGATGAACCGGTCGATATCGGCTTCCGTATGCGCGGTGGAGAGGAAGCAGGTGCGCCACTCCCAGATGTAGATGCCCTTTTCGAGCATGTGATAGAAGAACAGGTCGAGGTTCTCGGTGAATTCGAAGCGGAACATCGAGCCGAACCACGTCACCTTGATCGGCGCCTCGGCCTCCGCGAAAAACGCATTCAACGTTTCGGCGATTTGCGCGGTCCGTTCGTTGAGCGCGGCCTGCAGCGCCGGCCCCTCCTGTTCGATCTTCTCCAGCACGGCCAGCGCGGCCGCCATCGCGAGCGGATACTGGCAGAAGGTGCCGCCGAACGCGGTGCGGTCGGCCGCGGGGAACGAGTGGTCGCCGTAGGTCCACATGCCGCCGTCGATGGCGTCCATGAAGCGGCTGGAACCGGCGATGACACCCAGCGGCAGGCCGCCGCCGATGATCTTGCCGTACGTCGCGAGATCGGCCCGGACCCCGAACATGGCCTGCGAGCCGCCCGGATGGACGCGGAAGCCGGTGATCATTTCGTCGAAGATCAGCGCGATTCCGGCCTCCTCGGTGATGCGGCGCAACTCCTTGAGGAACGCAACGGGCTGCAGGGACGGGTTGCGGCTCTGCACCGGCTCCACCATCACGGCGGCGAGGGTCGACGCCATCCCGCGAATGGCGTCGAGCGCGGCGTCGCTGCCGTAGTCGAGCAGGACCATGTTCTCGACCGAACCGAACGGCACGCCGGGGGCGATGGTTTCCGTCACGCCTTCCGCGTTTGCCGCGGCGAGCGTGCCGTCGGCATGGCCGTGATACGAATGCGTGAACATCACGATCTTGTCGCGACCGGTCACGGCACGCGCGAGCCGCATCGCGGTCATGACCGCCTCGGTGCCGGTGTTCGAGAAAGCCACGCGATCGAGACCGGTGACGCGCGCAAAGCGCGCGGCCACTTCGCCGACGAGGCTCGAGCGCGCGCCCAGTTCGAGCGGACGTTGCCACTCGCGGGTGACCTGGTGCTGGATGAAGTCCGGCGTGTGGCCGAACAGATGCACGCCGAAGCCCATCGTGAAATCGATGTACTCGTTGCCGTCGATATCCCACAGCCGCGAACCGGCCGCGCGATCGCCGACGATCGGATACAGCATCTCCTTGGTCGAAAACCGGAAGCCGACCGTGGCGCGGCTGTCGGCCAGCACCGGGCGGGACGCCTGCACCGATTCCTTCGATTTCCGGGTGCGCGTCGTGTAACGCACGATCAGCGCTTCGAGATGCTCCTGCTGCACGGCGGACAAGCCACGCGCCCGCTGTTCGACCGGGCTGCCCCACGGCATCATCGGCTTGGACGGCCGATTGTCCGCCGCGGCCGCGGCCGCAGTTGCAGGCGCGGGCTTCGTTGCGGGCCCGGCGGCCTTCGGTGTGACGTTGGCGACGTTGGCGACGCTCGCAGCGCTCGCGACGGCTTGCGCGGCGATCGTTGTCGGCCGGACGCCGGCCTGGCCGGTCAGCGACGTGCGCAGCAATTCCATCTGCTGACCCATGACGCGGGACAGCAACTGATTCTGCTCCCGCAATACCCGCTCGACCGTGGAGCCGCCTTCGGCCGCCACCCATTCCGTCGGGGCGGCGGCGAGCGGCGCGAGCGCCTCCCCGGACGGCGCGACCGCCACCGCGGACAGCCCGGCTTCGGCCGTGGCCTCGGGCTCGGCCGGCGCGGCAACCGCCGGCAGATTGTCCGCGACGTACTCGGCGAGCGCCTGCACCGTCGCCAGGTCTTCGAAGAAGCGGCGCATGACCAGCTTCACGCCGTACTGTTTCTCGATGTGTCGGATGGCCTCGATCAGCACGATCGAGTCGGCGCCCATCTCCAGGAACGGCAGGTCGATGTTGATGGTGGCGGGATCGGCCTGGATCAATTCGCCGATCTTGCCGCGAAGCCATTCGAGAACCTCGCCGCTACGGTTGTGCGTCGGGGTTGCAGCGATGGGTGATGCGCTTGTCTGAGTCATGGACATGTCCGCTTTCTGGAACCAGGTACGGCTGCGTTGGAAGGGATAGGACGGCAATGCGACGCGCGTGGGCGCGGGTGTTTCGGTAGGGGCCCAGTCGACATCGACGCCGCGCGCATAAAGGCTCGACAGCGTTTCGACCAGCGCTTGCTGCTCGACTTGCGGCCGCTGCAGCGCAAGGAACTGGATCCCGGCGTCCGGCGCACAGCACGCGCGGGCCAGGTTGACGAGCACCGGCTTGGGGCCGATTTCGACCAGCAGGTTGAACCCGGCTTCGGCGAGGCGCTCGACACTGCTCGCGAACTGCACCGGCTCCCGGCAGTGACGGCGCCAGTACGCATCGGTGGGCGCCTCGTCCATCACGGCACCCGTGAGATTCGAATAGAACGGAATCGCCGGGCACGTGACGCGCACCGCTTTCGCGACGGCCTGGAAGCTGTCCAGCATCGGCTCGACCAGCGGCGAGTGGAACGCGTGCGAGGTATTGAGCAGCACGGACCGGATGTCCAGCACAGCAAACGCGTCGACCAGTGTCGCGATGCGCTCGCGCTTGCCGGAGATCACGATGCTGGCCGGACCGTTGACGGCCGCCACCGCGACCTCGTGCGGCCAGGCTTCGATCGCGCGCTCGACCGTGGCGAGGTCGGTGAAGATGGCCGCCATCTCGCCGTCGCGGGGCAACGCCTGCATCAGCCGGCCGCGTTCGGCGATCAGCCGCAGGCCGTCTTCCGGCAAGAAGACGCCGGCCGCGCAAGCCGCTGCGTACTCGCCGACGCTGTGTCCCATCACGGCGTCGGGCACCACGCCGAACGACGCCAGCAACGTGGTGAGCGCGAACTGCAGCGAGAACAGGGCCGGCTGGCTGTAGCCGGTCTGGTGGATATCGTCGTTCTGAGCCGACAGCACCTCGAGCAACGGTTTGTCGAGCAGCGGATCGGCCACCGCACGGCAGCGGTCGATGGCGTCGCGGAAAACCGGATAGGCGTCGTACAGACGGCGGCCCATGCCGGCGTATTGCGAGCCCTGACCGGTGAACAGGAACGCCATCTTCACCCGCGGGGGCTGCGCCGCGTCGGCCGGTTCCTTCGCCTGGAACGCGCGCAGCTTTTCGATGGCGTCCTCGAGCGACGTCACCGGCAGCGCCAGCCGATGCGCGAAATGCGAGCGGCCGGTCGATGCCGAAAAGGCCACGGCCGCGATATCGAGACCGGGTTCGGCTTCGAGCCGCCGCTGATAGCGCCGGCCAAGCTCGCGCAATGCCGCCGGCGTCTTGGCCGACAGGACCAGCGGATGCACCTTGTGCTTCGACGGCGTCGCCTGCCGCACCGGCGCGGGCGCTTCTTCCAGCACCAGGTGCGCATTGGTGCCGCTCGCGCCGAACGCGCTGACGCCGGCGCGCCGTGGCCGCTCGCCGCGCGGCCACGCGCTCGCCTCGGCGCAGACCTCGATCGGCAGCGCGTCCCACTGCACCAGCGGGCTCGGCTGGCGGAAATGCAGGTGGGCGGGAATGCGGTCGTGGTTCAGCGACAGCACGACCTTGATGACCCCCGCGATGCCGGCGGCGGATTCCGTGTGGCCGATGTTGGTTTTCACCGAGCCGATGCGCAGCCGCCGGCCGTCGCCGCGGTCGGCGCCTAACACCGTCGCCAGCGCCTGCACCTCGACGGGATCGCCCAGCGGCGTGCCGGTGCCGTGCGCTTCCACGTAATCGATGGATGCGGCGGGAAGCCCGCCCAGCGCCTGGCGGATGACGGCTTCCTGCGCGCGGCCGTTCGGCGCGGTAAAGCCGCTCGACGCACCGTCGTGGTTGACGGCCGATCCGCGGAGCACGGCCAGCACGCGATCGCCCGCGGCGAGCGCATCGGACAGGCGCTTGAGCACCAGCGCGCCGCAGCCTTCGCTGCGCACGAAGCCGTCCGCCGCCGCGTCGAAGGTCTTGCAGCGGCCGTCCGGCGCCAGCGCCCGCGTGCGCGAGACGGCGATCGAGTTGTCCGGCGACAGGATCAGGTTGACGCCGCCCGCGATCGCGAGATCACACTCGCCGCTGCGCAGATTCTGGCTGGCGGTATGGATCGCGGTGAGCGACGACGAGCAGGCGGTGTCGATCGCCATGCTCGGCCCCTGCACACCGAGCCCGTAGGAGATGCGGCCGGCCGCCGTGTTGAGCGGATTGCCGGTGAAGAAATAGCCGTCGATGCCGCTGCCGCCGCCGTTGCGAAGCTGCAGATTCGCGTAATCGTTGGTGGTGATGCCGACGAAGACGCCGGTCCGGCTGCCCTTGAGACTGTCGACGGGAATGCCGGCGTGCTCCAGCGCTTCGTGACTGACTTCGAGCAACAGGCGCTGCTGCGGGTCCATCGCGGCCGCTTCGCGCGGCGTGATCCGGAAAAATGCCGGATCGAACTGATCGACGTCTTCGAGAAAACCGCCGAAGCGGCAAACCATCCGGCCCGGCGTTTCCGGATCGGGATCGTAGTACGCGTCGACATCCCAGCGCTCGCGCGGCACTTCGGAAATCGCATCCACGCCGTCGTTCAGCAGCCGCCAGTAGGCGTCGAGATCGCGCGCGGCGCCCGGAAACCGGCAGCTCATGCCGACGATCGCGATCGGTTCCGGCGTGCCGGCCTCGCGGGCCTCGATGGCCGGCGCGATCGGCCGCGGCTGCGGCGGCACGGCCTGCGCCGGTGCCGCGTGCGCGTCCGGCGAAGTGCCGGACGATTGCTCCGCGAGGAAATCCGCGAGGGCATTGACCGTCGGATGGTCGAACAACAGCGCGACCGACAACGGGATGCCAAGCACTTTCTCGAGCTGCGTGCGCACATCCAGCGCCATCAGCGAATCCATGCCCATCTCGAAGAAGCCGAGGTCGCGGTCCAGCGTCGCCGCGCCGAAGCCGAGCACCTGGGCAACCGCGCGATCGATGCTGTCCGCCAGCAGGCGCTTTCGCTCGCGGGGTGATGCGTCGCTCAACGCCGGCATCGCCAGCGCGCCTGACGGGGCTCCGGCCACCCGCACGCGATCGAGGAACGGCTTGGGTCCGCGCGCCTCGTAGGAGCCCTGGAACAGCGCCAGGTCGATATCGACGACCGCGATCTGGGGCACCGCGGGGAGACGATCCAGCACGTCGAGCGCGCGATCCGCCGCCAGCGAGCGGATACCGACACGGCGCAGCAGCGCTTCCGCGTCAGGGAACGTCATGCCGCCCTGCGCCCACGGCCCCCAGTTCACGCTCAGGGCCGGCAGGCCCAGGCCGCGGCGATGATGCGCGAGCGCGTCGAGGAATCGGTTCGCGGCACTGTAGTGCGCCTGGTCGCGCGAACCCCACGCGGACGCGATCGACGAAAACAGGATGAAGAAATCGAGCGGGAACGGTTCGCTGTGCTGATGAAGCAGCCAGGCGCCCGCGACCTTCGGTTGCAGGACAGCTTCCAGTTCCTCGCGCTCGACCTGCATCAGCGGCTTGTAGCCGACGATGCCGGCCGCGTGCACGATGCCCCGCAGCGGCACGCCGTCGCGCCGGAGCGCGGCGAAGAAATCGGCGACCGCCACCGGATCGGCGATATCGAGGCGCTCGCAACGCACGGAAATGTTGCGCTCGCGCAGCTCGGCGATCGCCTGCTGGCTCTCGTCGCTGCGGGCCCCTTGTCGGCCGACGAGGATCAGCGTGCCTGCGCCGTGTGCCGCCAGCCACCGGGCGGTGTGCAGCCCGAGCGCGCCGAACCCGCCGGTGATCAGATAGGCCGCTTCCGGGTCGACCCGCAACGCGGCCGTTTCGGCTGGCGCGAGCGGGCTCAGGCGCGCGACATGGCGCACGTCGTGCCGCAACGCCACGAGCTCTTCACGGCTTTCACCGAGGATTTCCTGAAGCAGCGCCTGCGTCTCATCCTCCGGCGCGGCCGGATCGAGATCGATCGAGGTGCCGAACCATTCCGGATGCTCGATCATCGCCCCCCGCGCCAGGCCCGACAACGCAGCCTGTGCGAGCCCCGATACGCGGGGCGCTTCGCCGGCTTCCACCGCGTCGCGCGTGACCACCCAGATCCTGGGTCGGGTCGACGGCGCCCAATCGCGCGCGCTGCCGACCAACGCGTGCACGAGATGCAGCAGGGCGGTGGACATGCGCGACGCGCCGACGGCTTCGTCCAGCGCCCATAGAAACACGATGCGCTGGCCCGGCGCGGCGGTCTCGTTCAGCAAGCGGACGAAATGATCCGGCCGCTCGGGCGCGACTTGCCAGCCCGCTTCCGCGCCGCCGCCATGGTCGGGGCCGGGGCGCACCAGCGAGCAGGATGCGCCGCGCGCGCGCAGCAGGTCGGCGAACCGCTCGCCGACACCGCTTTCATCCGCGAAAATCAGCCACGGGGACGCGTCGGTGGCGAACCTGGCCTCCGGCAACGCGGCTTGCGGCTCCCATGCGACGTGATAGAGCGGGTGGGCGTTCGGGGCAGCGGTTCCGGCGGGAGCGAACGCAGTCTGAAGCAGGTCCGGAAAGGCGTTCAGCACGTCCTCGGCGTACTTGCCCGACGTCTTGAGGTGCCGCAACGCTTCCTCGATGCTGCCGGCATCCATGCCGACGATGGGCGACGGCGTTTTCTCCAGACCGAAGCGCTGCCGCTCGAACGGGTAGTTCGGCAGGGTCGTGGCGGGCTGGGCGGGCACCGGGAACAATGCGTTCCAGTCGAACTGCGCGCCCTGCACATACAGCGCCGCGAGTGCGCGCTCCAGTGCATCGCCGGCGCATGGCGGCGGCAGCCAGCCGTCGGCAAGCCCCTCCTGCGCGGGCGGCGCTTCGGCCTGCGCGTTGGCCTGCGCCTGGGCCTGATTCGACAACTCGGCAAGCTGCAACCAGTACTGCGGATGCGTTACCTCGTCGGTCAGCTCGGCGCCGAGACAGCCGGAAATCAGGCGGACCGAGGGCCGTGCGAGGGGCATGTCCTGAAGCGCCGCGCGCAAGGCGTCGGAATCCGACCGGGCTGCGACGAGGCGCAGCGCATCGGCAACGCTCATGACCCCCGCCACGCAGGCCGCGACATATTCTCCGACGCCGTGGCCCGACACGACGGACGGGCGGATGCCCCATGCCTTCCACAGTTCCGCCCACGCGAACTGGATCGCGAAGCGGCCCTCGTCGGTATCGAGTGCCGCCAGCGGCACCGAGCAACGCGCGAAGGCGTCGCGGAAAAGCGGTTCTGACGCGTGGAGTTCGCGTGCGACGCCGGTGTCCGGCGCACCGAACATGAAGCCGATGCGCAACGCCTTGCCGGTGCGTGCCGATGCCGCCGACGGTTCCCTCACGCCCGACACATAGGCCGCGCGAAACGGATAATGAGCCCGCCCAGTGGCGGCGGCCCGGCAGATGGCGGCCAGTTCCCGCGGCGTCGCGCCGGCGATCGCGCGCTCGTAGCGTTGTGCGAGCGCCGTGAGCGCCGCTTCGGACCGGGCCGACAGCAGCAGCAGCGTGCGCTGCGCGGCATGGGCCGGCGCGACGGGCGGTTCCTCGACGATCGCGTGCGCATTGGTGCCGCTGAATCCGAACGCGCTCACCCCGGCGATTCGCCTGCGTTCGCCGCGCCGCCAGGCGACTGGGTCGGCCGCCACGCGAATGGGGATGTCCTGCCACGGCGTATGCGGATTGGGCTGCGTGAAATGCAGATGCGCCGGGATCCTGTCGTGCTCGAACGACAGCAACACCTTGATCAGGCCGGCGATGCCGGAGGCCGACTCCAGATGCCCGATATTGGTCTTGACCGAACCGATCACGAGCGGCTCGGCCGCCTCGCGGCCGGGACCGTAGACGCCGGCCAGCGCCTCGACCTCGATCGGGTCGCCGAGGGACGTCCCCGTACCGTGGGCCTCGACATAGGAGATGTCGCCGGGCACGAGGCCGGCCTGATTCAGTGCGCGACGGATCACCCGTTCCTGCGAATCGCGGCTCGGCACGGTCAGCCCGCCGCCCGCACCGCCCTGATCGACCGCCGTGCCACGCACGATACCGAGCACGCGGTCGCCGTCGGCGAGCGCGTCGGACAGGCGCTTGAGCACCACCATGCCGCAACCTTCGCCGCGCACATAGCCGTCTGCCGCCGCGTCGAAGGTCTTGCACCGGCCGTCCGGCGACAGCATGCGCGCTTGCGAGAAACTGACCATCACCTCGGGCGAGAGCATCAGGTTGACGCCGCCTGCAAGCGCCATGTTGCTTTCGCGCGAGCGCAGGCTTTCGCAGGCCAGGTGCAGACAGACCAGCGACGACGAGCAGGCGGTATCGATCGCCATGCTCGGGCCGGTGAGGCCCAGCACGAACGACAAGCGGCCCGCGGCCATGTTCAGCGCGCTGCCCGTGCCGGCGTAGCTGCTCGACGGAGTCGCCGCGTTGGACACCTGGATCGCATGGTCGAAGCAGGTAATGCCGACATACACGCCCGTGGCGGATTGCCTGAAGCGTTCGGGCGGGAGATGGGCGTTTTCGAGCGCTTCCCAGGCCACTTCGAGCAGGAGCCTTTGCTGCGGGTCGAGGTAAGTGGCTTCGCGCGGCGCGATCCCGAAGAACGCCGCGTCGAATTCATCCACGCGTTCGAGAAACGCGCCGTGGCGGGTCGCCATCTTGCCGGGCGTGGACGGATCGGGGTCGTAATAGCGATCGATGTCCCAGCGTTCGCCCGGCACTTCGGCGACGGCATCGCGCGCGTGATCGAGCAATTGCCAGAACGCGGACGGCGTATCGCTGCGGCCGGGGAATCGGCAAGCCATGCCGATGACGGCGATCGGCTCGTTGCGGTCCGAACGCAGTGCCGCGATCTCCGCGCGCCGCAGGCGCAGTTCGTCGAGCGCGGCTTTCAGTGCATGCGTGGCCTTGGCGTTCATTGGGCGCCGATCTCCTGGGCGATCAGTTCGGAAAGGTCGTCCTCGTCGAGGTCGTCGGATGCTTCATCGACGACGGGCGCGGGGAGCGACGGCGACAGTTCGTTGAGAACGTACTGGGCGAGCGTTTGCAGGTTCGGATAGGAAAAGAACAGCGTCGCGCGAAACGGCCGTCCGAACACCTTGTTGAGGCGGTCGGTCAGTTCGAGCGCGACCAGCGAATCCAGGCCGAGATCGAGCAGCGATTGCTCGGCCGCAATGGCGTCGGGGCCGGACAGACGAAGGGTCTCGGCCAGCATCTTCGCGAGCGTGTCGGTGATGAGCTCGACCCGCTCGCGCGGCGCGCACGCATGCAGTTGGCGCAGCAATGCCGTCTCTTGCTGCGCAGGCTGCGCGGCCGGTTGCGCCAGCTCGGCAAACAGCGCCGACCCGGCGGCCGGCGCGTCGACCCGGAACAGGGTCGGCCAGTCGATCCGGGCCACCCCGGACTGGGCGACGCCGGACGCCATCAGCCGTTCCAGTGCCGCGATGGCCAGTTCGGGCGACAGCGTGCCGACGCCGAGCGCGGCCAGCTGTTCGTGCGCGCGCCGTCCATAGTCGGTGGCGGCGTGGCCGATCTCCGCCCACGGCCCCCAATTCACGCTGAGCCCCGGTTTTCCCTGCGCGCGCCGATGCTGTGCGAGGGCGTCGAGGAAGCTGTTCGCCGCCGCGTAGTTGCCCTGGCCCGGCATGGTGATCAGCGCGGCCATCGACGAGAACAGCACGAAATGATCAAGCGGCAGGTCGGCCGTCAGCTCGTGCAGATACCACGCGCCATCGGCCTTGCCGCTTCCGGCGCGATGGAAGGAATCGTCGTCCTGGCGCGTGAGCAGCGCATCGTCCAGCGCGCCGGCGAGGTGAAAGACCCCCTTGAGCGGCGGCATCGAATGCGCGATTTCACCGAGCGCTTGCGCGACGTCCTCGCGCCGCGACAGGTCGGCGCGAATGAACCGCGCGTCGAGCGTGCTCAGGATTTTCCCGGCCGCGGGGGAGGGCGCGCCGCGCCCGAGCAGCACGACCTTGCCGGCGCCGTTGGCGGCAAGCCAGGACGCGAGCCGCAGGCCGAGCCCGCCGAGCCCGCCGGTCACCAGATAGGTCGCGTCATGGTGGAACCTGATCGGACGGTGGCTGACGAATTCGCGGTTGTCGCGGGCGATACGCGCGACGTACCGCTGTCCGCTGCGAAACGCGACCATGTCTTCACGGCCGCCGGCCTGTATCGCCTGCACGATGTGCGCCGCCGACGGCTGCGCGGGATCGAGGTCGATGAGCCCGCCCCGCAGCGCCGCCTGCTCCACGGCGATCGCCCGGCCCAATCCCCACAGCGGGGCCTGCGCCACGGCGGTCGATTCGCCGTCCAGCACGTTCATCGCACCCGACGTCACCAGCCACAGACGCGCCTGCCGGGCCGCCGGTGCGCGTGACGCAAGCGCCCTGACCAGTTGCAGCACGCTCGCGCTGGCACGCCGTCTCGCCGCGATGTCGGCCGGCGCGAGATCGAGACTCCACAGGTGAACGATGCCCTTCAGCGGCCGGTCGAGCGCGGGCAGTTCCGGCGTCGCGTCGGCGAAGCGCAGCGTGCACGTATCGCCCGCGCTTTCCAGCAGGTCGGCCAGTTGCGCGCCGACGCCGCCGCGGTCCGCGAGAATCAGCCACTCGCCCTGCGCCGAAGCGCCGGTTGCCGCGTCGACGCTCGACGGTCTCCACACGCGCTGATAGAGCAGCGCGGACAAGTCGTGCCGCTCGACGGTGGGCCCGGAACGCACATGCTGCAACCGCAGCGCATCGATCTCGATCAGCAGTCGCCCGGCGAGGTCATGGACGCGGATATCGCCCTCCAGCGCGCCTTGCCCGATCGGCTTGCGCAGCGTGGCGTGACTCCACGCATCCGTTGACGACGGCGGCTGATGAACCCGTACCGCACCGATCGAACTGGGCAGGTACAGGTCGCCCGCCTCCAGCGCGGCCGGATCGATCGCGGCGGCGAGCACCCGGCTGCACGCGTCGAGAAAGGCGGGGTGCACCTGGTATTGCGACGATGCCAGCGCGTCGGCCGGCAGGCTGATTTTCCCGAGCGCCTCGCCGGCCGTGCGCCAGATCTGCTGGATCGCGTCGAACACGCCGTCGATCTGCACGCCGTGCTGCCGGACTTCGCCATTGAAGTCCGCGCCTGAAGTCGTTTCGATGCAGCGGGCCTGCACCGCGGCGGCATCGAATCTCGTCGGCGCGGCGGATTGCCTCGGGGCACACAGCTCCCGCAGCCGACGCAACTGCGGAAGATTGCCGAGGATCAGCTCGACCGGCGGACCGAAATCGAGCAGGCAGGCCACTTCGTCCACGCCGATCGACTCGAGATCGCGCACCAGGTCGACGCAGGTTTCCGGCGTGCCGATGAGGCCGCGCGATTGCGCGAAGCGTTCGTAGAGAAACTCGACGAACTCGTCCAGTTCGCGCGCGCCCATCGCGCGCACGTCCACCGACTGGCCGCGGCTCTGCGCCAGCCCGTTCAACAGCCCGATATTGCTGCGGATGTAGTTGCAGAACGGCGCACGCGCCTGCTCGCGCACCCGCGCCGCATCGTCGCCGACGAACGTGTGCAGCATCACGGACACGGTGCCGGCCGCCGGATCGAAGCCATGCGTTGCGCGCGCCGCGCGGTAGAGGGCGATCTTCTGCGCGAGCTGGTCCCGATCCTGGTCGAGCACGTGGGTCAGCAGGTTGGCGCCGACTTCACCGGCGCGCACGAAGGTCTGCGGATTGCTCGCGGCGGTCACCCAGACGGGCAGCTCCGGCTGCACCGGCGTCGGATAGATGCGCAACTGCACCGGCTTGCCGACGCCGTTGCGCGCATCCAGCGACCCGCCGCGCCACAGATGCTGGACGGCGCGCATCGTGGTCAGCATCTCATCCTGCCGGGTCGCATATTTGTCCGGGGCGAACACGAAGTCGTCCGGATTCCATCCGGATGCGAACGACACGCCCACGCGGCCGTTCGACAGGTTGTCCACCATGGACCACTCTTCCGCGATCCGGATCGGGTTGTGCAGCGCTGCGACCACGCTGCCCGCGACCAGCTTCACGCGCTGGGTGGCCGCGGCGAGCGCGGCGTGCAGGACAGCGGGATTCGGGTACAGCGAGCCGAATTCGGTGAAATGGCGCTCCGGCACCCAGACGCTGGAAAACCCGTTCGCATCGGCGAAACGGGCGCTTTCCATGACAAGCTGGTACTTGTTGCCGGACAACGCCTCTTCACTGCTGGCGAAGAACATCAGGCCGAATTTCATGCTTGGCTCCGATCCGATTCGTGAATTTCGGCACTCGCGCATATCTGCCATGACGCGGCGGCGCGGGTGTCCTCGATCCGGTGATAGACGGCAAACGAAAACGGTCCCCAGGACCGGCGGCTCAGTACGGTCTGCACGGTGCGCGATGCATGCGGATGCAACGGCAACGGCGCATGCAGTGCGAGGTCCTTCAACGTGGTATGACTGGCGGCGCCGATTTCCGACGTCGCCGCCAGCGCCATTTCCACATAGGCGGAATAGGGCAGCACGGGCGATCCCTTGACGCGATGACCGCTGAGAAAGGTGGTGGCC
Organism: Burkholderia sp. Tr-862; assembly: GCF_011753085.1. Classification (NCBI taxonomy): domain Bacteria; kingdom Pseudomonadati; phylum Pseudomonadota; class Betaproteobacteria; order Burkholderiales; family Burkholderiaceae; genus Burkholderia; species Burkholderia sp. Tr-862. The sequence continues at coordinate 10,342 of NZ_VWWG01000042.1, read as the reverse complement.
GGCGCGTCGAGACGCGACTGCCAGATCCACGTGGCCGGCGCATGTGCGTGCTGCTCCATGAGACGCCCGAGCAACGGATGCCGAGGCGCACGTGGACTGATCCAGAAGGCGCGGCGCTCGAACGGGTAGGTCGGCAGCGCGAGCCGGCGGCGCGGGGCGTCCTGCTCCACGGCATCCCAGTCGATGGACGCGCCACGTACGTAGAGCTCGGCGAGCGTGCGCAGGATCGTGTCCCACGCGGCCGTGTGCGCGCCGATTTCGATCACGATGCCGTGGCTTCCCGCCGCAGCGCCGTCCGGCGCCTGCGGCACGTCCGCAAACGCGGCCGCGGCGCGATGCCCGTCGCCCGTGCTGCTGACGGCGCCCGGCGTGATGCCGAAGGACATCCACAGTTGCGCGAGCGCGCGCTGGAATGCCGTGAACCCGGCTTCGGCGGAATCGACCCCGGGCGCCTCGGACACCTCCGGTTGCCGCTGCATCAGCGCGCCGAAAGCGGGGCTGGCCGAACGCAATTGCCGCACCGCCTCGTCGCTGCCGCCGTCGTCGGCGCAAAAGTGGAATGTCACCGCAGGCGGCGTTTCGGCGGGCTCGCCGGCCGAAACGGCATCCAGTTGCGAACGCAACGTATCGAGGCTCGATGCGACGATGGCCGCTCGCCGCGTGAAGTGGGTGCGCCCGGTATTTGCCGTGAACGCGACATCCCGCACACGGATCTCGGGATGGGCGTCGAGATACGCCGCATAGGACGCCGCCAGTGCTTGCAACGCTTCGGGGGTGCGCGCGGAGAGCGTCACGACGCGCGCCGCGGGCGCCGCCGGGTCGGCGTCGATCTCGCCGGGCCGTGGCGCTTCGGACAGGATCATGTGCGCGTTGGTGCCGCCGAAGCCGAACGAACTCACGCCGGCCATGCGCGGCCCGTGTTCCGAATGCCAGGGCGTGACCTGCTGCGGAATACGGAAGGGCGTGCCGTCGAGCGCGATTTCAGGATTGATCGACCGGAAATGGAGGTTCGGCGGAATGGCGCGATGGTGTAGCGCAAGGGCGGTCTTGATCAGGCTGGCGATGCCCGCCGCCGATTCCAGATGGCCGATGTTAGTCTTGACCGAACCGATCCAGCAGTGATCGTCCGGCCGACGGGATTCGCTCAGGACGGCCGCCAGCGCGTTCAATTCGATCGGATCTCCGAGCGGCGTTCCCGTACCGTGCGCTTCGACGAAGCCGATGTCCTGCGCGCGTACGCCGGCATCGTGCAGCGCACCGCGAATCACGGCCTGCTGGGCCGGGCCGTTCGGCGCGGTCAGGCCATTGCTGCGTCCATCCTGGTTCACCGCCGAGCCGCGGATCACGGCGAACACGGTGTCGCCGTGCTCGAGCGCATCGTCGAGACGCTTGAGCAGCACCATACCCGCACCTTCGCCGCGCACATAGCCGTTGGCTGCCGCATCGAACGCCTTGCATCGGCCATCCGGCGAAAGCATGCCCGCTTGCGTGAAGGAGTCGCTCAATTGCGGTGCCAGAATCAGGTTGACTCCGCCGGCCAGCGCGGCATCGGCCTCTCCACGCTGCAGCGCGCGACACGCGTGGTGAACCGCGACGAGCGAGGACGAACACGCGGTATCGACCGCCCAGCTCGGGCCGCGCAAATCGAGCGTGTAGGAAATGCGGTTGGCGGCGACGCTGAGCGCATTGCCGGTCGCGACATAAGGGCCGACATCCGCGACTTCTTCCTGCGCCAGACGGATGTAGTCCGAATTGCTGATGCCCACGATGACCGCGGTGCGTCCGCCGGCGAGACGCCGGGGCGCGATCCCCGCATGCTCGAGCGTCTCCCACGCAACCTCGAGAAGCAGGCGCTGTTGCGGATCCATCGATTCGGCTTCGCGGGCGCTGATGCCGAAGAACGCCGCATCGAACAGATCGACCTGGTCCAGCAGTCCGGTGGGCGGAAGGTCGCTGGCACGCTTCTTCGACGCGCCGACCGCGTCCCGGCCCTCCAGCAGAAGCTGCCAGAATGCGTCGGGATGACCGGCGCCGGGGAAACGGCATCCCATGCCGACGATCGCGATATCCGCGCGTGCTTCGGCGGAACCGGGCGCGTGGTCCGGCACGGCATTCCCGATACCGCTCAAATGGCGCGCCAGCAGGGCAATACTCGGAAAATCGTAGACGACGGTAGGCGAGACCGGCAGCCCGAGCCAGTCCTGCAACTCGCCCGAGAGCATGATGGCGTCCTTCGAATCGAGCCCGTAGATGCTGAACGGCGCGTCGGGGTCGATCTTGCCGGAAGCGATTCCCGACAGACGCGAGACACGCTCGACGCACCATTGCACCAGCGCTTGCGTGTCGCGTACCGCGGCCGTGGAGGGCGCGTACTCCGCGGAGAACGAACGCCGCCACTCGCCCGCGATCGCGAGCCCCTGTTCATCGAGGAATGCTTGCCGGATTCGGCTCCGCTGGATTTTTCCGCTGGACGTGCGCAGGATCGTGGCGGGCTTCAACAGGATCGCCGCATACAGATCGACGTCATGCTCTTCGGCGAGCTTGCGCCGGATCTCCGCGGCGACGGCTTCCGCGTCCAGCGTGTTGAGCGCTTCCCGGCGCACTTCACATGCGATAACGACCCGCTCCACGTCATCGACGTTGATCGAGAAAGCCGCCGACGCGTTGGGCGCCAGCGCGGGGTGGCTTCCCTCGGCGGATTGCTCGAGATCCTGCGGGTAGTGATTGCGCCCGGCGACGATGATGAGGTCTTTGAGACGGCCGGTGACGAAGAGGTTCTCGCCATCGACGAAGCCGAGATCGCCCGTGCGCAAGTAGTGCGCATCATCGCCATCCAGCTTCGCGCGAAAGGTGTGCTCCGTTTCCTCGACGCGGTTCCAGTAACCGACGCCGACGCTCGGGCCCGTCAACCAGATTTCGCCGATCCGGTCGGGCGGGCAGCGCTCACCGGTATCCGGATTCACGATCTGCAGGCGGTGCTCCGCCCAGGCCCGGCCGCATGAGACCAGCGCGTGGCGCTTGCCGCGGTCGCTTCTCGTCGCCACGCCTTGTGCCAGGCCGTCGGCGTCGTAGTCCGCCACGAGCGGCAGCGAGCGTGCCGGCTGACCGGAGATGAACAAGGTCGCCTCGGCCATGCCGTAGACCGGGCGCATGGTTTGCGCGTGGAAACCACATGCGGCGAAGGCGCGCGAAAAACGTGCCACCGACTCCGCGCGCACCGGTTCCGCGCCGTTGAATGCAACCCGCCAACTGCTCAGATCCAGCTGCGCGCGGGCTTCATCGGATATTTTGCGCGCGCACAGGTCGTACGCGAAATCCGGCGCGGCGCAGTGCGTGCCGCGATACTTCGTGATTGCCTGCAGCCAGCGGATGGGTTTCTGCACGAACGCCGCGGGCGCCATCAGCACCGCCAGCACGCCGAGATAGATCGGCAGCAGCACCTTCCCGAAGAAACCCATGTCGTGAAACACCGGGAGCCAACTGACGAACACCGTCGACGCATCGGCATCGCTCGCCTCGGCGATGACCGCCATATTGCTCAGGATGTTCGCGTGGCTGATCATCACGCCTTTGGGCGTACCGGTGGAGCCTGACGTGTATTGCAGAAGCGCCAGCGTCTGCGGCGTGATGTCCGGTGCGCGCCATTGTTCGGCCGGTGCGTCGAAGCCCTGGTCCGTCGCCAGGATCTTCAGTTCCAGCGTGTCGGAATAGCCATCCGCGCGATGCGCCATGCCGTCGAGCGTGGCTGCATCGGTCAGCGCGACGACCGGCCGGGCGTCGGCGACGATGGCCTTGAGACGATCGGCGGGACGATGCTTGCGCGGAGGATAGGCCGGCACGCCGATCAGGCCGGCGTACAGGCATCCCACCCATGCGCAGATGAATTCAAGGCCGGGCGGATAGACCAGCAGGACGCGATCGCCCGGTTGCGCCATGCCCTGCAGCCTGGCGGCGATGCCGCGAGCCCGTTTGTCCAGGTCGCCGAACGTGAGTCGAGCCCGCTCCGATTCGCCGTTCTCGAGAAAAATGAATGCCGTCTTCTCCGGTTCGACCTTGCCGCGAAATATGAAAATTTCTGTAACAGTCCTGAATTTTGTATCGGGAAGCATACTCGACCTTCGTTGTCTGCTAAACGTTGAATTCCTCAGGACCAGTTGCGGCGATCCCGCCAAGCTTGCTTCTTGAATTGGATGGCATGAAATTAGAGCACCGCTCTAACCCGACGTCTGCCCCGTAATCCATGGACACGGCGTTTCGCGCGCTTGATCAATATGGGTTTTTATTAATTTGCGCGCGCGGCCCTGCTAACGACCGGCCATTCCTTCGATGTCGGGGGAGTACGGGTCCAGCAGAGACACGACGACCTTGCGCTCGCCTTCGAACGGGTTGCGGCCATGCGCGAAGCGCATGTTGTCGACCAGCAGGACGTCGCCTCGTTGCCATGGAAACGTGATCGCGCATTCGCGGAACGCGTTGCGGATCTGCTCGATGTCGGCGAGATCGAACGGACTCCCGTCGCCATGGCTCGCATTGCGCGGAATTCGGTCATGACCGAACAGGCTGACGATCGAACTGGCGAGCGATGCTTCCAGGTTCGAGATATGGAACAGGTGTGCCTGATTGAAGAACACCCTGTCGCGGGTGACCGGATGGTAAGCCACGCCCTGATTGATCTGTACGGTGCGTAACGTGTCGTCGTCGAGCCATTCGAGCTCGATGTCGTTGTCTGCGCAGAAGGCCGCAACCTGGCTGCGGTCGCAGGTCTGAAAGACGGTTTCCCACGGAATGTCGACATGCCGCCGGTAGTGCCTGACGTAGCGGACCTGTTTCGCCTCGAAGCGCTCCATGATGCGCGGTCCGATCCTGCGGCTCACCTCCCGCATGTCGGCAATTGGCGTTTCGCCGCCGGTCGTGGCCGGAGTCAGGCAACAGAATGCAACGCTCAGCGGCCAGCTTCGTTGATACGCGTTTTCGCAATGAAGTGCGATTGTCTCGCTCGGCGGATACTCGGTAGCGGTGAAGATGCCGTTGCCGATCGAGGTGCGCGGCGTGGAACGATAGACGTAGTCGGACTTATGGGCCGAAATCGCGTTGGCAAACGCTTCGAAGCCGCCCACGGATGAAACGTCGAAGCCACGAAACAGCAGCGCACCGTGTTCCAGAAGCCGGGATTCGAGTTCCACCCGGTTGTCGTTCACCGCCAGCACGAGATCGTGCCCGTTCGCGCGCGCGTTCGACGCAGGCTCCAGCAGCCACGGGGAGCTCCCCTCGGCAAGCAGCTTGCGTTCCGTCATGCCCAGCATCGTCAATAGTCCTTTTCTGAACGAGGATCGCGGCGAAACCCGAACCGGTCGGCCTGCAGGGTCGCGCCGCGATGCGGCTAGGCACGGCAGGCCGTTTCCACGGCATGCTCGAAGCGATTGAGAATTTCGTGGATATCCGCTTCCGAAACGATCAGCGGCGGCAGGAACCTGAGCACCGCGCCGTTGCGGCCGCCGGTTTCGATCACGAGTCCGTTTCGCAGGCAGTTCAGCTTGATGGCTTTTGCCCGTGCTGCATCGGTCGGGCCGGTTTGGCCATGTGTGCCGGGCATGACGACTTCAGCGCCGATCATCAGGCCGCGGCCGCGTATCTGGCCCAGACAGGGGAAGCGTTCGGCCAACCCTTCGAGGCCGGCAACCAGCAGTTTGCCGACTCTGTCCGCGTGCGCCGACAGACCCTCTCGTTCGACGATGTGCATGGTCGACAAGCCGGCCACCATCGCAATCTGGTTGCCTCTGAAGGTGCCGGCGTGTGCGCCGGGCGGCCAGGTGTCCAGGCGCTCGTCATAGACCACCACCGATAACGGATAGCCGCCGCCGAAGGCCTTCGACAACACCAGTACGTCCGGCCGGATGCCGGAATGTTCGATGGCGAACAGGGCGCCGGTTCGACCGAGCCCGGTCTGCACTTCGTCGACGATCAACGGGATTTCATGCCGAAGCGTCAGGTTGCGCAATTCGATCAACCAGGCGTCCGAAGCGGGGATGCAGCCGCCTTCGCCTTGCACGACTTCGACAATGATTGCCGCCGGTTTGGTTATTCCACTCTCGGGATCGGACAGGACGGTCCGAATATAGTTGATGCTGAGTTGATCGGTCGCCGAGCCATCGGTGCCGAACGGGCAGCGAAACGCATAGGGATACGGCAGGAAATGAACGTCGCGTCCATTGCCGCCGGCCGATTTGGGCGTGAGATTTCCCGATGCGGCGAGTGCGCCGGCCGTCATGCCGTGGTAGGCGCCGTGGAACGCCATGATCGTCGAGCGGCCCGTATAGTGCTTGGTCAGCTTGACGGCCGCTTCGACGCCATCCGCGCCGCTGGGACTGCAAAACTGGATCTTGCCGGATTCGGCGATCTTCCTGGGCAGGAGCGAGAAAAGCTTCTCGACGAATGCGTGCTTTGCCGGCGTTGCCAGATCGAGTGCCTGTTGCATTTGATCGGACGACAGAAACCGCATGACGGCTTCATTGACTTCCGGGTGATTATGTCCGAGCGCGAGCGTACCTGCATTGGACAGACAGTCGATGTATTCCTGCCCGTCGGCGTCGCGTACGCGTATGCCTTTGGCATGGGTAAACAGCCGTGGGAAAGATGTCGCGTAGGTTCGCGCCTTCGATTCGACACGCTTCAGATACTCAAGTTTTTCCATGCACGGAGATCCGGCTTGCGAGGCGGATTGATGGACACTGGCGCACGAGAATCGCTTCATCCCGGCCAATGGCGTAACGGTACGGCCTGATTGGAGCATGTCCTCCATATCACGTCTGTCACGTAAAAATGGGACACAGGCAACGCAACGTCACTACGTCATGCCATCGCCTCCCGATCATCGACGCGTGGTTTTGGGACGCGGCGTCAAGCCGGCACGGTCGAGCGGAAATAGTCGATGGTCCGCCGCAGCCCGGCTTCAAGCCCGACCGTCGGCGCCCAGTCGAGGTGGGCGCGTGCGAGGCCGATATCGGGGCAGCGTTGTGTCGGATCATCCTTCGGCAGCGGACGGAATACGAGCCGCGACTTCGAGCCGGTCAGGCGCAAAATGATCTGCGCAAGTTCGCTGATCGCGATCTCGTGCGGATTGCCGAGATTGATCGGGCCGGTGAGGTCCGCGGGCGAGGCCATCATCCGGATCAAACCGTCGACCATATCGTCGACATAGCAGAACGCCCGGGTCTGGCTGCCGTCGCCATACAGCGTGATGTTCTCGCCGCGCAGCGCCTGCACGATGAAGTTGGAAACCACGCGGCCGTCATTGGGATGCATGCGCGGCCCGTACGTGTTGAAGATGCGTACCACCTTGATTCGCACGTTTTGCTGGCGGTGATAGTCGAAGAACAGGGTCTCCGCGCAACGTTTTCCTTCGTCGTAGCAGGCGCGCGGCCCGAGCGGGTTGACGTTGCCCCGGTAACTCTCCGGTTGCGGATGCACATCGGGGTCGCCGTACACTTCGCTCGTCGAGGTTTGCAGCACGCGTGCATGCGTGCGCTTGGCGAGCCCCAGCATGTTGATCGCGCCCATCACACTGGTCTTGGTGGTCTGCACGGGATCGAATTGATAGTGGATCGGCGAAGCCGGACAGGCGAGGTTGTAGATCTCGTCCACCTCCACGTACAACGGAAAGGTCACGTCGTGGCGCAGCGCCTCGAAGCTCGGGTTGCCGAGCAGTGCGGCCACGTTCTGCTTCGTGCCGGTGAAATAGTTGTCGACGCACAATACGTCGTGACCGAGTTCGACCAGACGCTCGCAAAGATGCGAACCGAGGAAACCCGCGCCACCTGTTACGAGGATTCGTTTTCGATTACGTTGCACAATTGCACTCCAGGTATCGCGCGCAAGGAAGCGACGCGCGGCCTCCACGCATGCTTGACCGGCCCGCGGCGCCGGCATGGAAGCCGATAAGGCGCGAGCCTCTTCATTCGACGATCACGGCACCGGCCGGCACGCCGATCGCGAGGATCGGCCCGTCATGCTTGCAGTGCGCTCAACGCAACGTGTTCCGTGCGCCGCAGGCGCGCCGCGATGATGCCGGCCATCGCCCGCATTTCGCTTCTCATAAAGAAATGATCTCCTTCGATGACATGAAAATCGAAGTGCCCGGTCGTCTCGGCGCCCCAGCCTGCAACGGCATCAACGGGGGCGTGTTCATCCGCCCGGCCCGCGAACGCGGTGATGTCCACCGCGAGCCTGCGCCCGGGCACGGGCCGGTAGTTTTCGATCAGCGTGAAATCCGCACGCAGCGCCGGCATCAGCAGCGCCATCAGTTCGCTGTTGTCCAGCACCGGCTTCGGTGTGCCGCCCATCTCGTGCAGTGCATCGACGAAGGCGCGGTCGTCCAGCGCCTGCATGTGTCGAATCGATCGCTCCCTGCCCGGTGCGGCGCGCCCGCTCACGAACAGATGCCGAAGATTCGGTTGCGCCCGGGCGGGAAGCCGCAGCGCCAGTTCGACGGCGATAGCCGCGCCCATGCTGTGTCCGAGCAGTGCGAAGGGACGATCGAAGCAGTTGTCCAAGTCGCACAGCAACGCGTCGATCAGCGTCGACATGTCGCGTGCGGCAGGCTCGGACAGGCGGCTGCCCCGGCCTGCAAGTTCATGACGGCACACTTCGATGCCGGGCAACAAGGCTTGCAGGGCACGATAAACGGCGGCCGAGCCGCCCGCATAGGGAAAACAGATCAGGCGCATGCGAGCGGGTACTCGAGCGGCTCGCTTGCTACCGGCGCACCGGGGATCGCGCTGCGGGAATTCACGTGTTCGGTGTTTTTCACCATTCAAGTTCCAGTCATTGTTGCCATGGCGATGCGTCGGCAATCTTCACGTGGAGAGAAACGGGCGCGACAGCCAGGCGCGCCCCGGCTCACGCTCCGATGGCCGGTTCGTCAACGCTACAAGGGCGGTGCGTCGAGCACGACGGAAGTCATGGAAGCATCGATTTGCGTCATGAAAATTCACGTTGCGCGCCGCTCGGATCCGGAATACGCCCGATCCGGTCTGGCATGAGTTAAACATGAGGCCGCTTGAATGTATGTCGTAGGAAAAGGGGACGCGCGTAGCTCGGCCGCTCACCCAACGCCAGCCGATGACAAGCAGCAGTGCGACTACCGGAATCGACGCCACGGTGCAGGTTCCATTGGGATAGTCGAACGCCATCAGCACCAGCACGCCGAGCAGGAACAGCAGCGTGAGCCACGACGTGACCGGTGCGCCTGGCATCTTGAATGGCACGTCGTCCACGTCACCACGTTTGACGGCCGCGCGGAACTTCATCTGGCAGACAATGATGAAACCCCACGTGCTGATGATGCCAAGCGATGCAACGTTGAGCACGATCTCGAACACGTCCGGCGGCAGGTTTGGCAGATCCGAATGCAAGAACTCGTCATCCGACATCTCGGTGCAGCATCACCGTTGCGAAGACGTCGTCAAAGGAATTCGTGCGGTCCCGACGGATTCCGGCGTCGGCGACCACGACGGCGTGACGGTGGTGCCCGCACATCTGGCGGACGAGTTGGCCGATATTTGCGAGAAGCAGGACGACATCGAAACCTACCTCGCGCTGCGCATCGCCGCCGGCGAACCGTTGTGGGGTGTTTATCCGCCGAGCGCGCAGGCCTATGCGGATTATGAGGCATGGGTAAGGGGCGGACGTGGCAGTGTATTGCGCTGACGAGGCGAGGGTACGGCGTGCCGTGCATGAGTCGCACGCCGGATAGCGGGCATGGCAGCGTCGACGGTCGAACGGGCAAAAAAACGCCGCGCGAGGCGGCGTTTTCCGGCAGGTTACATGTTCGGGTAATTCGGCCCGCCACCGCCTTCCGGCGTGACCCACACGATGTTCTGCGTCGGGTCCTTGATGTCGCAGGTTTTGCAGTGCACGCAGTTCTGCGCGTTGATCACGAGCCGATCGCCGCCGTCGTCGTTCTTCATGAACTCATACACCGCCGCCGGGCAGAAGCGGGCCTCCGGCCCCGCGTACGTGCGCAGGTTCACGTTCACCGGCACGTTCGCATCCTTCAGCGTCAGGTGCGCCGGCTGGTTCTCCTCGTGATTCGTGTTCGAGATGAACACCGACGACAGCCGGTCGAACGTCAGCTTGCCGTCCGGCTTCGGATACTCGATCGGCGTGCATTGCGATGCGGGCTTCAGCATCTCGTGGTCCGCATGCTTGTGATGCAGTGTCCACGGCACGTTGCCGCCCATCACCTTCTGCTCGAGCCCGACCATCAGCGTGCCCAGGTACAGCCCCTTGGCCATCCACTGCTTGAAGTTGCGCGCGCGGTACAGCTCCGTGTACAGCCACGATT
>NZ_VWWG01000437.1:0-203 GCF_011753085.1 Burkholderia sp. Tr-862 | reverse complement strand
GTTGGATTCTCGTGTGTGATACACACAACTCAAAATTACTGCTTCTTCCCGGATTGGTCGCGTTGCGAAGCAGCGTGACAACCCTCTTTGCCTGATGACCATAGCGAGTCGGTCCCACCCCTTCCCATCCCGAACAGGACCGTGAAACGACTCTACGCCGATGATAGTGCGGATTCCCGTGTGAAAGTAGGTAATCGTCAGGC
>NZ_VWWG01000436.1:0-204 GCF_011753085.1 Burkholderia sp. Tr-862 | reverse complement strand
GTTCGAGACCAGGACGTTGATAGGTCAGGTGTGTAAGCGCAGTAATGCGTTCAGCTAACTGATACTAATTGCCCGTAAGGCTTGATCCTATAACAAGTCTGTTTCGCGCTAACAGAGCGCGTCGGACAAGTTGGATTCTCGTGTGTGATACACACAACTCAAAATTACTGCTTCTTCCCGGATTGGTCGCGTTGCGAAGCAGCG
>NZ_VWWG01000435.1:0-257 GCF_011753085.1 Burkholderia sp. Tr-862 | reverse complement strand
CTTTCGTCAGTTGATCGACGTTCACCGCATCCGTGCCGGCCTTGCCCTCTGCAACGTTCGACAGCGTCACCGGGCCCGTCGACTTCCCGCCGCCCAGCGTCACCGAGTTGTAGTTCGGCGTGCCGTCGGTCTTCTTGTCGTACGTCACCGCGGCAATCGACTTGCCGTCACCATCGATCAGGCCCGACGACTTCAGCTGCGACACGTTCACCGCATCCATGTCGGCCGTACCAGCCTTCACGTTCGACAGCGTCGTG
>NZ_VWWG01000434.1:0-259 GCF_011753085.1 Burkholderia sp. Tr-862 | reverse complement strand
TCGAATCTTTGTCATTGGCGATTGAGCCAGTCAGAGTGATATGAGTAACACCATATCGGCTGTCGTTCTTTAACAATCTGGAAGAAGTAAGTAATTTGGATAGCGGAAGCGTCTTGAGATGGACGTGAAAGTTATCCGGGTTGTGATTGTATCGATGTATCTCAAGATGATTCGAACTCTATGTTTGACTCAATTGGAATACGGCACAACGCGAGAACTCAACCTGTAGCGACTGTCGCAAGACAGACTCGTTATAGGG
>NZ_VWWG01000041.1:0-234 GCF_011753085.1 Burkholderia sp. Tr-862 | reverse complement strand
GAGTAAGTATGAGATATTGTGGATAACAGTTCGAGACTGTGCATAGTTGCGTCACTGTGTCGCTGATATGATGCGTCTGTGTGACACTAACTCATGTAACGTGACTATATACGCATCAAGGTATAATGTTGTGACTATAGTAACAGTTGGTCATTCACCTGTGTTTCGTATATGAACTCGCTTACTGATAGTAGTATTACGCAGTTATTTTGTTTTTTTTTTTTTTTTTTTTTA
>NZ_VWWG01000040.1:0-50300 GCF_011753085.1 Burkholderia sp. Tr-862 | reverse complement strand
GATCGCCAGCGGCGCCGCGATGCGCACGCGCTCGACGCGCTGGCGCGGCTCGCCGCCGACGGGTTGCCGTCGAGCGCGTTCGATGCGGCGCTCGCCGTCTATGCGCGTGGCGCATTCGAGCAGATGGGACGCATGGAAGGCGTGATTTTCCCGGCCGCGCGGCGCTATCTGGTCGACGCCGACTGGAACGAACTGGATGCACCCCCGGCGAGCGGCGCAAGCGCGACGCCGCCGGGCGCGGACGAACCTGACGATGCGTGACACGCATCCGACTGAATACCTACGGAGAACAAGATGGCACATGCAGTGCGATTCCACGAAACCGGCGGCCCCGACGTGCTGCGCTGGGAAGAAGTCGACGTCGGCGATCCGGGCCCCGGCCAGGTGCGCCTGCGGCACGAGGCGGTCGGCCTGAACTTCGCCGACACGTATTTTCGCAGCGGCCTGTATCCGGTTGCGCTGCCGGCCGGCATCGGCGTCGAGGCGGCCGGCGTGGTCGAGGCCCTCGGTCCCGGCGTGACGAACGTCGCCGTGGGCGACCGCGTGACCTACACCGGCTTCCTGAACACGCTCGGCGCGTACAGCACCGAGCGGCTGATCGCGGCCGCGCCCCTCGTCAGGCTGCCGGCCGGCATCGCATGCGAAACGGCCGCGGCGATGACGATGCGCGGGCTCACGTCGGCCTACCTGCTGCGCCGCATTCATGCGTTCGCGCCGGGCGACACGATCCTGCTGCATGCGGCAGCGGGCGGCGTCGGGCTGATCGTGTCGCAGTGGGCGAAGCTGCTCGGGCTCACGGTGATCGGCACCGTGTCGAGCGAACACAAGGCGGCGGTCGCCCGGGCGCACGGCTGCGACCACACGATCGACTACAGCCGCGAGGATGTCGCGAAACGCGTGCGCGAACTGACCGGCGGCGCCGGCGTCGACGTCGTGTTCGACAGCGTCGGCAAGGACACCTTCGAAGGTTCGCTCGATTCGCTGAAGCGGCGCGGGCTGATGGTCTGCGTCGGCACCGCATCGGGCCCGATCCCGCCGTTCGATCCGCAGCGCCTCGCGATGAAGGGCTCGCTGTACCTGACGCGCCCGGCGCTGGCCGACTACATCGCCGATCCGGCCGAGAAGAACGACCTGGCCGGCGAACTGTTCGCGCACGTCGCGGCCGGCCGCATCCGGATCGGGATCAACCAGCGCTATGCGCTGCAGGACGCGGCGCAGGCGCACCGCGACCTCGAGTCGCGCAAGACGACCGGCTCGTCGGTATTCATCGTCTGAGGAGACGCGCATGCGAGTCGAACCCCTGACCTGTGCGATCGGCGCGGAACTGCTGGACGTGAGCCTCGCCGACGCCGTGCACGACGACGGCCTGTTCGCCGAAATCCGCACGCAGTTGCTGCGCCATCGCGTGCTGTTCCTGCGCAACCAGGACATCACGCGTGCCGAGCACGTCGCGTTCGCGCGCCGCTTCGGCGAACTCGAGGATCACCCGGTCGCTGGCAGCGATCCGGAGCATCCGGGACTCGTGCGGATCTACAAGTCGCCCGACCAGCCGAACGACCGCTACGAGAATGCGTGGCACAGCGATGCGAGCTGGCGCGTGGCGCCGCCGTTCGGCTGTGTGCTGCGCTGCATCGACGGTCCGCCGGTTGGCGGCGACACGATGTGGGCGAACATGGTGCTCGCGTACGAGAACCTGCCGGACCACGTGAAGCAGCAGATCGCGGACTTGCGCGCACGCCACAGCATCGAGGCGAGCTTCGGCGCGGCGATGCCGATCGACAAGCGCCTCGCGTTGAAGGCGCAGTATCCGGATGCCGAGCATCCGGTCGTGCGCACGCATCCCGAAACGGGCGAGAAGGTGCTGTACGTGAATGCGTTCACGACGCATTTCACCAACTTCCACACACCGGGGCGCGTGCGCGTCGGGCAGGACGCAAACCCCGGCGCCGGCCAGCTGCTGCACTACCTGATCAGCCAGGCGATGATCCCCGAATACCAGGTGCGCTGGCGCTGGAAGAAGAACAGCGTCGCGATCTGGGACAACCGCGCCACCCAGCATTACGCGGTGATGGACTACCCGCCGTGCGTGCGGCGGATGGAGCGCGCGGGCATCGTCGGCGACGTGCCGTTCTGAGCACGAGCGCACCGTAACCGATCCGCAACCGATACAACGCGCCGGGCTCGCCGCCCGGCACGGCGGGATACGCACGCCCGTACGCCCGAAACACAACGATTTCCACTGGAGGACGACATGCAATTTTTCGACGATTCGCTGCACCCGGAAAACCAGGACAAGGTTGTCATCACGGTCGCGCCGTACGGCCCCGAATGGATGCCCGCCGATTTTCCGGAAGACATTCCGGTGACGATGGACGAGCACGTGCAGAAGGCCGTCGACTGCTACAACGCGGGCGCGACGGTGCTGCACATGCATGTGCGCGAACTCGACGGCAAGGGCAGCAAGCGGCTGTCGAAGTTCAACGAGCTGCTCGGCCGGCTGCGCGAGGCCGTGCCCGACATGATCCTGCAGGTCGGCGGCTCGATTTCGTTCGCGCCGGAAGGCGAGGGCGCCGACGCGAAATGGCTGTCCGACGACACGCGCCACATGCTCGCCGAGCTGACGCCGAAGCCTGACCAGGTGACGGTCGCGATCAACACCGTGCAGATGAACATCACCGAGCTGATGAACCGCCAGGACATCGCCGGCACGTCGCTGAACGAACCCGCGCTGTGGGATGCGTACCGCGAGATGACGGTGCCGGCCGGCCCCGGCTGGGTCGACGAACACCTGCGCCGCCTGCAGGCGGCCGGCATCCAGCCGCATTTCCAGCTCACTGGCATGCATGCGCTCGAAACGCTCGAACGGATCATCCGCCGCGGCGTCTATCGCGGCCCGCTGAACGTCACGTGGGTCGGCATCGGCGGCGGCTTCGACGGCCCGAATCCGTATAACTTCATGGAATTCGTGCGGCGCTGCCCGGACGGCGCGTGCATCACGTTCGAATCGCTGATGAAGAACGTACTGCCGATCAACACGATCGCGATGGCGCTGGGCCTGCATCCGCGCTGCGGGATCGAGGACACGATCATCGATCAGAAGGGCAACCGGATGACGTCGGTGCAGCAGGTCGAGCAGTGCGTGCGGATTGCGCGCGAACTCGGCCGCGACATCGCGACCGGCAAGGAGGCGAAGGCGATCTACAAGATCGGCGTGCAGTACGACGGCGTCGACGAGACGCTCGCGCGGCTCGGGATGGCGCCGAACCGCCGGCCGGGCCAGGCGAGCGTGCCGCTGCGCGCGGCCTGACGCGCCGCGCATCCGGGTAGCGGCCTTGGTGGCCGCCGCCCGCCGATCGTTGTGGCGTGGCACCCACCCCTGCGCACGGCGCGGGGGCTGACTCCGGTCAACGGAGCGGGGCCACGCAAGCCGCGCCGGAGCACGACCCCACCGGTGCCGGAGGAGACACGCATGCTGATTCATCACGTCGAGCCGTCGCTGCAGGAGGCGGCCGCCACCGGCCGGCGCGCGCCGGCCTATGCCTGGCTCGTGTTCGGGCTGACCGTCGGCCTGCTGCTGTCGGACTACATGTCGCGGCAGGTGCTCAACGCCGTGTTTCCGCTGCTCAAGCACGCGTGGGGGCTGTCGGACACGCAGCTCGGCTCGCTGTCCGGCGTCGTCGCGCTGCTGGTCGGGCTGCTGACGTTTCCGTTGTCGGTGCTCGCCGACCGCTTCGGCCGCGTGCGCAGCATCGTGCTGATGGCCGCGCTGTGGAGCGTCGCGACGCTCGGCTGCGCGCTGTCCACCAATTACGCCGAAATGCTCGTGGCGCGCGGCCTCGTCGGGCTCGGCGAAGCCGCGTACGGCAGCGTCGGCGTTGCCCTGATCCTCAGCATCTTTCCGGCCCGCCTGCGCGCGACGCTGACCGGCGCGTTCATGGCCGGCGGCGCCTTCGGCTCGGTGTTCGGGATGGCGCTCGGCGGATTGGTCGGCGCGCATCTCGGCTGGCGCTGGTCGTTCGGCGTGATGGCCGCGCTCGGCATCGTGCTCCTCGTCGCGTACCGCGGCGTCGTCACCGAACGGCGGCTCGCGGCGTGCCGCGTGGAACCGTGCCGGCCCCATCCCGATGCGCCGCGCGACCTGCGCGGCAGCGTGCGCGTGCTGATGTCGGGGCTGTTCGCGTCGCGTTCGGTGATCTGCGCATATGTCGGCAGCGGGCTGCATCTGTTCGTGCCCGGCGCGCTGTTCGCGTGGCTGCCGAGCTACCTGAACCGCTATTACGCGATGGCGCCCGACCGCGCCGCCGTGCTCGCGGCCGGCTTCGTGCTGCTGTCGGGCGTCGGGATGGTTGGCTGCGGGATCGTCACCGATCGCGTCGGGCGTGCCGACGGCGCGCACAAATGGCTGACCGCGATCGCGTATTGCGTGCTGACGGGCGTGTGCCTCGCGATCGCGTTCCGGCTGCCGCCCGGTCCGCTGCAGCTTGCGCTGATCTGCGCGGGCATGCTGGTCGGCGCGGGGGCGTCCGGTGCCTCGGGCGCGATGGTCGCGAACCTGACGCCCGCCGCGATCCATGCGTCGGCGTTCGCGACGCTCACGCTCGCCAACAACCTGCTCGGCATGGCGCCGGGCCCGCTGCTGACGGGGTGGGTCGCCGATCGCGCCGGTCTCGTCGGCGCACTGCAATGGATTCCCGCCGTGCCGCTCGCGGCCGCCGTGCTGTTCGCGATCGGACGCGCGAGCTACTCGGCCGATATCGCGCGCGTCGAACGCGAACGACGCGCATCCCGTCTTTCCTGAACCTTTGAACCGAACCCTCCCGGAGGCTGCATGACCCTCGCGACCGCACCCACCATCCTGATCGTGCCCGGCTTGCGCGATCACGTCGAAGACCACTGGCAGACGCATCTGCAACGACGCCTGCCGAACGCGCGCGCCGTCGCGCCGCTCGAAGCCGACAAGCTGAGCCGCGCGGCGCGCGTCGCGGCGCTCGATGCGGCGCTGGCCGCGATCGACGGCCCCGTGATTCTCGTCGCGCACAGCGCGGGCGTGATGATCGTCGTGCATTGGGCGCTGCAGGCCACGCGTGCGATCCAGGGCGCGCTGCTCGCCGCGCCGGCCGATCTCGATACGCCGATGCCCGCAGGCTATCCGGCGCCCGATGCGATTGACTCGCATGGCTGGACGCCGGTGCCGACCCGGCCGCTGCCGTTTCCGAGCATCGTGGCCGCGAGCCGCAACGATCCGCTTGCGCGCTTCGAACGCGCCGAGGCGTTCGCGGCGGGGTGGGGCAGCAAGCTCGTCGATCTCGGCGACGTCGGGCACCTGAACCCGGCGTCGGGATATGGCGAGTGGCATGACGCGGAGCGGCTGATCGGGGAGGTGATCGCGCTCCGTGCGGCCTGAGCGGCCTGAGCGCGCTCAACGCATCGCAACACGGCGCGCAGGATTTCATGCCTGCGCGTCCGCGTGAACAGATTCCATGTCAGCGTCGATTGATATACGACGTCCTAACACGCCGCTTGTCCGTTGCACTGTCGCGCCGCGAAATCGGTCAATCAGCCAATCGTTGGTGAACGGAAGGTTTTTGTCAGGGAAAGTCCCGCCCCGCGCCGCTCGGTTTTTTGTTGACCGACATCGTATAACGCCGTCATGATTCCCCGAAAGAAAGGTCCCATCCACCGACCGAAGCGAGGAGACATGAACACCACCACGATCGCGCGCCGTGTCCGCCGGATCACCCTGGCGCTGGGCCTGACGCTGTCGGCCGCGGCCGCCGTCGCGGCCCCCGTGTCGCTGAATGTCGTCGACGTCGCGGGCAACCTGCAGCTCACGCGGGGTGCCATCGAGGCGTTCAGGGAGAAGAACCCGAATCTCGTGTCGAGCGTTACGTTCACGAACGCGCCCGCGCCGCAACTGCCGGGCAAGATCAAGGCCATGCAGGCGGCGGGGCGTTCCGACATCGACCTCGTGCTGACGGGCACCGATGCACTGGCCGCCGGCATCGAGCAGAACCTGTGGATGAAGCTGCTGCCCGACAACGCGGGCGCCTTCCCCGGCGTGCTCGACAAGTACGCGCCCGGTCCGCGCAAGATGCAGGATGTCGCGCAGGGCTTCGGCCTCGAAGTCACCTACATGCCGGCCGGCCCGCTGCTCGAATACAACCCGGCGAAAGTCAGCGATCCACCTAAGACGCCCGCCCAACTGCTCGCATGGTGCAAGGCGCATCCGAACAAGCTGATCTACGCGCGCCCGGCGAACTCGGGCCCCGGCCGCACGTTCCTGATGGGGCTGCCGTACGTGCTGGGCGACAAGAACCCGCAGGATCCGATCAACGGCTGGGACAAGACCTGGGCGTTCCTGAAGCAGCTCAACGACTGCGTCCCGTATTACCCGGGCGGCACGTCGGCCGTGATGAAGGAGCTCGGCGAGGGCACGCGCGACATGACCGTGACCGTCACCGGCTGGGACCTCAACCCGCGCGCGCTCGGCATCGTGCCGGCCGACTTCCGGATCCAGGCGTTCGACGACATGACGTGGGTCAACGACGCGCACTACATGGTGATCCCCAAGGGCGTGCCGAAGGAGAAGCTCGACGTGCTGTTCAAGCTGATGAACTTCCTGCTCGAACCGGCACAGCAGGCGATGACCTACGACGACGGCTACTTCTATCCGGGCCCGGCGGTGAAGGGCGTGACGCTCGAGATGGCGCCCGCGCACAGCCAGGAGGTGGTCAGGAAATTCGGCCGCCCCGAGTACGCGAAGCTGCTCGCGGATCGTCCGCACGTGCAGCCGCTCAACGCGCAGGCGATGGTCGCCGCGTTCCAGAAGTGGGACCGCGAGATCGGTTCGCAGAAGTCGAAATGACGCATGAACCCGCGGGCGCTGCGGCGCCCGCGCCGACGGAGTTCGCGTAATGAAGCACAGTTTCGAACGGTTGCGGCTCGACGGCGTGTGCCGCAGCTTCACGAATGCGCAGGGGGCGCAGGTCGCCGCACTGGACGGGCTCGATCTCGACATCCGGCGCGGCGAGTTCATCGCGCTGCTCGGCCCGTCGGGCTGCGGCAAGTCGACCGCGCTGAACTGCATCGCCGGGCTGCAGCCGCTCACGCGCGGCGGCATCTGGCTCGACGACACGCGCATCGACGTGCTGCCGCCCGAGCGCCGCGGCTTCGGGATGGTGTTCCAGAACTACGCGCTGTTTCCGCACATGTCGGTGCTCGACAACGTCGGCTTCGGACTGAAGATGCGCGGCGTGCCGAAGCAGGAAACGCGGCGGCGCGCGCAGCAGGCGCTCGAACTCGTGCAGCTCGTCGGCCACGAGGGCAAGCTGCCGGGGCAGCTGTCGGGCGGGCAGCAGCAGCGCGTCGCGATCGCGCGCGCGATCGTCATCGAGCCGCCGCTGGTACTGATGGACGAGCCGCTGTCGAACCTCGACACGAAGCTGCGCATCGAGATGCGCGCCGAGATCCGCCGCATCCATACGCAGCTCGAACGCGCGACGATCTACGTGACGCACGACCAGGACGAGGCGCTGTCGATGGCCGACCGGATCGTCGTGATGAAGGAGGGCGTCGTGCAGCAGGTCGCGTCGCCGAAGGACGTGTACACGCGCCCGCACAACCTGCACGTCGCGCGCTTCATGGGCTATCGCAACGTGCTGCCATGTACGCTCGAAGGGATGGCCGGCGACTACGTGAACGTCGCCGCCGCCGGCGTGCGCATCACCGGCGTGCCGATGGCCGGCTTCGACGACAAGGACGTCGTGGTCGCGCTGCGTCCCGACGACATCGAGCGTGCGGAAGCCGGCGCCGACAACGCGTTCGACGCGACCGTCGAAACGGTCGAGTACGGCGGCCGCGATTCGCTGATCCGTGCGATCACGCCGTTCGGCTCGATCTGGGCGCGGGTCGCCGGCGAATTCGTGGAAGGCGAGCGGCTGCGGCTGCGGGTGGCGCCGGCGCGCACGCTCGTCTATGCAGGAGACGCGCAATGAACGGCCGCCGCGCCGCATGCGCGGCAGCGCGCCGGCGGGAGGCCGCATGAGCACGCTCGCGACCGGCGGCACGCCGCGCGACGCGAAGGCGTGGCTCGTCACGCCCGCGCTCGCGTTCATCGTCGCGCTGTTCATCTATCCGTTCGCCTATGGCCTCGTGCTGTCGTTCCAGCCGATGAACGGCGGCGGCGCGCTCGCGAACTACGTGCAGTTCTTCACCGACACCGCGATGTGGCCGACCGTGCTCGTCACGCTGAAGCTCGCGGTGCCGGCCACGCTGATCAACGTCGGTATCTCGGTGCCGGTCGCGTTCGCGCTGCGCCGCAGCTCGCCGTACCAGAAGTTCGTCACCACGCTGCTCGTGATTCCGATCACGCTCGGCACGGTGCTCGTCGCCGACGGGATGCTCACGTACTTCGGCCCGAACGGCTGGTTCCCGCAGGCGCTGCAGGGGCTGCACCTGTACACCGACGAAGTGCGCCTCACGCACAACTACTGGGGCGTGCTGCTGTCGCTGATCGTGTCGGGCTTTCCGTTCGCGTTCCTGCTGATGCTGTCGTACATCAGCGGCATCGACCCGACGCTCGCGCGCGCCGCGGCCACGCTCGGCGCGAACCCGTGGCAGCAGTTCCGGCGGATCTACCTGCCGCTGCTCGTGCCGGGGCTCACGATGGCCGCGTGCCTGTCGTTCGTGCAGGCGTTTTCCGTGTTCCCGTCGGCCGTGCTGCTCGGCGCGCCGGCCGGGCCGACGCGCGTGATCTCGATCGCGGCCGCCGAAGCCGCGTTCGAGAGCTACGACTATTCGCTCGCGTCGGCGATCGCGATCGTGATGGGCTTCGTGCAGTTGCTGGTGGTCGCGTCGATGCTCGGCGCGCGCCGCTTCTTCTATGCGGGGCCGGTGACAGGGGGCAAGGGCTGATGGCGACCGACAATCATGCCGCGCCGGCCTGGCCGCCGAAGCAGGACGCGCCCGATGCCCGCCCCGTCAACGCGAGGACACCGCAGAAGATGAGAAGCAACCTCGCCGGCCGGGCATGGAAAGCCCTCGTGTGGGGGCTGATGGCGTTCTTCCTGCTGAACGTGATGCTGCTGATCGCGACCGTCGCGGTGAACTCGGTCGCGACGCGCTGGTTCGGCACGCCGCTGCCGCAGGGCTTCACGCTGCACTGGTACGCGAAGGCGTGGGAAGACTTCCAGCTCGCGAGCGTGCTGTGGGTGACGATCGAAGTGGTGGGCGCGGTCGTGCTGCTGTCGGTCGCGCTCGGCGTGCCGGCCGCCTATGCGCTCGCGCGCGTGCAGTTCCGCGGCAAGCGCTTCGCGCTGCTGGTGTTCCTGCTGCCGCTGATGGTGCCGCCCGTCACCTACGGGATCCCGATGGCGACCGTGATGTACAAGGTCGGGCTCGCCGGCACGCTGCCGGGCGTGATCCTCGCGAACCTCGTGCCGGCGCTGCCGTTCGTGATCCTCGTGATGACGCCGTTCATCGAGCAGATCGACCCGAATCTCGAGGCCGCCGCGCGCATCTTTGGCGCGAACACGTGGCGCTATTTCCGCTACGTGCTGCTGCCGCTGCTGGTGCCCGGCATGCTCGCGGCCGCGCTGCTCGTGCTCGTGCGCACGATCGGGATGTTCGAGCTGACCTTCTTCACCGCCGGCCCGAGCACGCAGACGCTCGTCGTCGCGCTGTATTACGCGGTGTTCTCGACCGGCGTGCGCGCGCCGCAGTCGATCGACGCGATGGCGATGATCTACATGGCCATCACGCTGGTGTGGGTCGTGATCGCGCTGCAGTTCGTGAGCCCGACGCAGCTCGTCAGCCGCGTGAAGCAGGAGCGGCAGTAAGCGCGAAGGAAAGCGGCGGGGGAGTGACGCGGGCGCGCCGTGCCGTGCGGGCCGTCCGTGCTTGCGCCAGCTTGCGTGCAATTCGTTACAAATGGATACCGCGAACGACGCGCCGACGTTGCAGACTACGCAGCGTACCGGCCCGGCGATGCGTTCACTGGCATCGCCGCATGCCGCCCGACGCTCACCCGACCCACGGAGTTCCATGAAGTTTCCCACGCTGCTGACGCTCGGCTGTGCCGCCACGCTGCTGGCCGCCTGCAACCTGCTCCACGACGGTCCCGGATCGAGCGACGTCGACGCCGCGGTGCGCCGCGCGCTCGAAGCGGAAAACCACGGCGGCCTGAACGCGCTGTTCGGCCAGCCGCTGCCCGTGTCGGCCGACGTGATTTCCGCGAAGCCCGACGGCGACTGCAGGAAGGTCCGCGAGCGCACCTACACGTGCGATGTCGTGGTCACGTGGCGCAACAACGATTACGCGCCGTCGCGAGCGAACCTGACCTTCGTGCAGGCCGCCGATGGGTCGTGGCAGACCTCGGGCGTCGACGCCGCCATCGCGACCGGCGCCGCCAAATCGCTGATCGACAAGATCGGCAAGGCATGGCCCGGCAACGCGGCCAGCGGCGCATCAGCGCCGCAGTAAGTCGTCCATCGCGCCTTCTGGCCTTCTGGCCTTCTATCGAATTTTCCGATTCTCCAGCACGACGGCCGCCGGCCCTCGTTCCAGCGGTTCGCGCACAGCTCGCTGCCCGGCCGGGCGGGCCTCGGCGCGGACCATCTCGGCATTCACCCGTCTCCGCTCAGAGCCGTCGACGCGGCGCAATCGCGCGGTCGGACTTGAACGGCGGCGGGAATCGACGAAGAAAAGAGGGTACGACCTGAGTGATGGACGGTATGCCGACATGAATATAGGGAAAACCCTTATTCTTCGTTATAATGTCGGCCTAGAAGAAAGGTCGAACCATGCCAGAACGTTTCCAACCCCTTGAAAAATTTGTGTTTTCCCTGGTCGTGATGTCCGCGGTCGTCTGCTCCGCCTTCCTGGCGTACGAGCGTCATCCCGAGATCAAGATCGCGCTGCACGAAGGCGAAGCGCTGATGCGCGAAAGCGCCAAGTATTCGGTCATCTGCTCGCCGTCCAAGGTCGATCCTTGCGTCGAGATGTCCGCTTACTGAAGCCTGCCCGTCCGCTGACGGCTCCCCGCTGATTCCCGCCGACGCGCGGCCGATGGCCGACACGCGCCGGCGGCGCGCATCGCGCACACGCGCGCACCGGTTCGGGCCGCGCGTCGTCTGAACACCGTCTCCCCGATTGTTCTATCCCGCTGCGGCGAGTTGTCTGCAACGCGTCGTCACGTTTTCCTGTCTTCATGTCCCCCGGAGTCGGGGCGTCGCCGCCGAGGTCAGGCGCGGCACACTGCCGCCTTCGTGCCTGCCGCGCTCAACCCGCCATCACCACATGCCGCGGCTCGCCGCGCGCAAACGCCGTGACGTTGTCGACGAGCTGGTCGGCCAGCGCCTGCATCGCCTCGTCGCTCGCCCACGCGACATGCGGCGTCAGGATGAACGCCGGATGCGACAGGATCGCGTGGAACGGATGCGCGTCCGGCAGCGGCTCCTGCGTGAGCACGTCGAAGCCCGCGCCCGCGATTTGCCCCGACTGCAGCGCGTCGACGAGCGCGCTTTCGTCCACGAGGCCGCCGCGCGCGGTATTGATCAGCAGCGGCCGGCGTGCCATCCGCGCGAAGGCGGCCGCGTCGATCAGGTTCCGCGTCGCCGGCGAGAGCGGGCAGTGCAGCGTGATCACGTCACTGTCGCGCAGCAGCGTGTCGAGCGGCACATGGTCGCCGCCCCGGGCGTCGTCGTGTGCGGCGAACAGCACGCGCATGCCGAGCGCGCGTGCGATGGCGGCCACCGCGCGGCCGAGCTCGCCGGCGCCGACGATGCCGAGCGTCGCGCCGGCCAGGTCGCGGATCGGATGATCGAAGAAGCAGAACTGTCCGCTGTCGAGCCAGCGTCCCGCGCGCACCGCGTCGCGATACGCGACGAGGCTGCGCCGCAGCGCGAAGATCAGCGCGAACGTATGCTCGGGCACCGTGCGCGCCGCATACCCGCGAATGTTGCTGACGACGATGCCGCGCGTCGCGCAGGCATCGAGATCGACGATGTCGGTGCCCGTCGCGGCGATCGCGATCATCCGCAACTGCGACGCATCGTCGAGCACCGCCGCGTCGAGCCGGACCTTGTTGGTCACGACGACGTCCGCGTCGGCGATACGCGCGGCCACTTCGTGCGCGGCCGTCCGTTCGAAGGTCTGGAGGTCGTGCGGAAACGGGAACGGCTTCAGCACGGTCCGCGGCGACAGCGTCGCGCGGTCCAGAAACACGATCTTCGCGGGAGAGGAGCTGGAAAACATGGTGGATCTCGCTGACGGGCGCCCGGCGGGCGCGCAACGGTAACGATTCTGCCCACGGCGCGCGTGATCGGGCTTGAGCATTGCGCGAGCGCGCTTTCCCGCGCGGAAAGGCAGCGCGGCGTTTTTCCGTTCTCCGCCGTGCATGCCTTTCCGTTCAGGAAAGGCTGGTTGAGCATCGATCGATTTTCGCCGGGCGCGAACGCCGTCATGATCGCCGTCATCGACAACACGATTTCATCGGAGACAGTCATGACGCGACCCCTGGACGGTATCCGCGTGCTGGAACTCGGCCAACTGATCGCCGGGCCGTTCGCGGGCCGGATGCTCGCCGAATTCGGCGCGGACGTGATCAAGGTCGAGCCGCCCGGCGTCGGCGACCCGCTGCGCAAATGGCGGCTGCTGCACGACGGCACGTCGGTCTGGTGGGCCGCGCAGTCGCGCAACAAGACGTCGCTCACGCTCGACCTGCGCACGCCCGAGGGGCAGGACGTCGTGCGCCGACTCGTCGCCGAGACCGACGTGCTGATCGAGAACTTCCGGCCCGGCACGCTCGAAGGCTGGGGGCTCGGCTGGGAGACGCTGTCCGCGATCAACCCGGGGCTCGTGATGCTGCGCGTGTCGGGCTTCGGGCAGACCGGCCCGTATCGCGACCGGCCCGGCTTCGGCGTAATCGCCGAGGCAATGGGCGGCCTGCGCCACCTGACCGGCGAACCGGGCCGCACGCCGGTGCGCGTCGGCGTATCGCTCGGCGATTCGCTGTCGGCGCTGCACGGCGTGATCGGCATCCTGCTCGCGCTGCGGCATCGCGAGCAGCAGGGCGGCAAAGGGCAGGTCGTCGACGTCGCGCTGTACGAATCCGTCTTCAACATGATGGAGAGCCTGCTGCCCGAATACTCGGCATTCGGCGCGGTACGCGAGGCGGCCGGCAGCAGCCTGCCCGGCATCGCGCCCACCAACGCGTACCGTTGCCGCGACGGCAAGTACGCACTGATCGCCGGCAACGGCGACAGCATCTTCCGGCGCCTGATGGAGCTGATCGGGCGTCCCGACCTCGGCCGCGACCCGGCGCTCGCGCACAACGACGGGCGCGTCGCGCAGGTCGCGCGCATCGACGCGGCGATCGGCGAATGGAGCGCGCTGCACGACCTCGACGACGTGCTCGCCGCGCTGAACGACGCACGCATCCCGTCCGGGCGCATCTACGACGTCGCGGACATCGCGGCCGATCCGCATTACCGCGCGCGCGACATGATCGTCGACGCCGCGCTGCCCGACGGCACGCCCGTGCTCGTGCCGGGCATCGTGCCGAAACTCGGCGCGACGCCGGGGCGCATCGAGCGTCCCGCACCCGCGCTCGGCGCCGATACCGACGCGGTACTCGAATCGATCGGCATCGATGCCACGACGCGCGACGCATGGCGCACGCGCGGCGTGATCTGAACCGGCCAGCGGAGCGACGACATGAACAAGCACCCCCAGCGACTCTATATCCACGAAGTCGCGACACGCGACGGTTTCCAGAATGAAGCGGCGTTCGTCGACACCGACGACAAGATCGCGCTCGTCGACGCATTGAGCGCGTGCGGTTACGCGAAGATCGAGGTCACGTCGTTCACGTCGCCGAAGGCGATCCCCGCGCTGCGCGACGCGGAGGCCGTGATGCACGGCATCGTGCGCGCGCCGGGCGTCGTCTATACGGTGCTCGTGCCGAACGTGCGCGGCGCGCAGCGCGCGCTGTCGTGCGGCGTCGACGAGGTGAACCTCGTGATGTCGATGAGCGAGAGCCACAACCGCGCGAACCTGCGGATGACCCGCGAGCAGTCGTTCGCCCAGCTGCGCGACGTGATCGACGCGGTGCGCGGCACTGGCGTCGCGATCAACGTGTCGCTGTCGACCGCGATGGGGTGTCCGATGGAAGGCGACGTGCGCGACGAAACCGTGCTCGCGTGGATGCAGCGCTTCGCGGATCTCGGCGTGCACGGCTTCACGCTGTGCGACACGACCGGCATGGCGTATCCGTCGCAGGTGCGCGAGCTGGCCGAACGCGCGCGCGAACGCTTCGGCGCGCTACAGCTCACGCTGCACTTTCACAACACGCGCGGGATGGCGCTCGCGAACACACTCGCCGCGCTCGACGCCGGCATCGACCGCTTCGACGCGTCGCTCGGCGGGCTCGGCGGCTGTCCGTACGCGCCGGGCGCGACCGGCAACGCATGCACCGAGGAGCTCGTGCACATGCTCGCGCTCGACGGCTACGATACCGGCATCGACCTCGCGGCCGTGCTCGCCGCCGCCGCACGGCTGCCTGCGCTGATCGGACATGACGTGCCGAGCCAGATCCTGAAGGCAGGCCGCCGCTCGGACCTGCATCCGCCGCCGCGCGCCGAAGCCGGTGACATGCCCGCGCAGCGGGCTTTCTCATGAACAGTCGTCAACAGGAGCGAATCACATGGCGCTGATTGACCACCTCGACCATCTCGTCCTGACTTGCGTCGATCCGGAGCGGACGAAGCATTTCTATACGGAAGTGCTGCAGATGCAGCTCGAAACCTTCGGCGCGGGGCGGCTCGCGTTCCGCTTCGGCAACCAGAAGATCAACCTGCACGTGCGCGGCGCGGAGTTCGAGCCGAAGGCGCACGTGCCGGTGCCCGGCGCGCTCGATCTGTGCTTCATCGCGTCGGTGCCGCTCGACGACGTGATCGCGCATCTGCAACGCGTCGAATGGCCGATCGTCGAAGGGCCCGTCGAACGCACCGGGGCGACGCAGAAAATCCGGTCGGTGTACGTGCGCGACCCGGACCTCAACCTGATCGAGATCTCCGAATTGATCTGAGCGGTGCTCGTCGTGCGCTTTGTCGTGCCGCTTTGTCGTACTGCTTGGTCGCGCCGGTCCGCCCGCTTGTTCGCGGGCCGGCAAGACGTGCCAGCCGCGCGGCAGTCCTCCGCCGAAAGTGGACACGTGCACGCCGCTGCCGCCGATTCCGGATAGCGGGCCCCCGTCACGCTGCGGATAATGGTGCAACGGCGCCGGCCCGTCCGGCGCCTTCGCCGCGGGCCCCGCGAATGTCCCGCGTCATCCGCCTATCCGCGTATTCGCCTATCCGACCGGACGCTTTCCGAATGACGATCCTCTATCGTGGCATGGACCGCGCGGCGCTCGACGCCGCCTACCTCAACACGAGAGCCATTGCCGATTTCCCGGCCGTGCTCGCATCGTGCCAGGCACGCAGCAGGGCGCTTTACGACGCGACGCCCGGGCAGCGCGACCTGCGTTACGGCGCGCGCCCCGCGCAGTGCTTCGACTGGCTGCGCTGCGGCCGGCCCGACGCGCCGCTGTTCGTGTTCATTCACGGCGGCTACTGGCAGCACTGCGCGAAAGAGGATTTCGCGTACGCGGCCGCCGGGCCGCTCGCGCGCGGCTTCGACGTCGTGCTCGCGGAATACACGCTTGCCCCGGCCGCATCGATGACCGACATCGTCGGCGAGATCGGCGCGTTGCTCGACTACCTCTCGACCGATCCCGACGGCATCGGCACCGCACGGCGGCCGATGCACCTGAGCGGTCATTCGGCGGGCGGCCACCTGACGGCCGTGCATCGCGCGCATCCGGCCGTCGTGTCGGCGCTCGCGATCAGCCCGCTCGTCGATCTCGAACCGATCTCGCTGTGCGTGCTCGACGACAGGCTGCAGCTCACCGCGCACGAAATCGCCGCGTACAGCCCGCTGCGTCATATCGGGCCCGGCGCGCCGACCGTCGTCGCGGTCGGCGTGGCCGAGTTGCCGGAGCTCGTGCGCCAGGCCCACGAATACGCGCACGCATGCGAGGCGGCCGGCGAGCGGATCGCGCGCGCCTGGCTGCCCGGCATGCAGCACTTCACGGTGCTCGACGATCTCGCGACACCCGACGGCGCGATGCTCGCCGCGTTGCAGGCGATCGCGCCGCGCTGAGCGCGCCGTATTGCACCGCATCGCACCAATTTGCACCGATTCGCGCCGCGCGCGGCCGGGCGTATGATCGGCATCGGGCCGGGCCGGCGTCGTTAATCCGCGCCGCATGGCTTTCCCCAGGACCCTCATCATGGTGAACCCGCTTCATTTCGATCTGCAGTCGCTGCGCGTGTTCGCGCTCGTCGCCGAGCACGGCAGCCTGACCAAGGCCGCCGAACATGGCCAGCTCACGCTGTCCGCGGTCAGCAAGCGGATCGCCGAGCTCGAGAGCGTGACCGGCAGCGCGCTGTTCGTGCGGCATGCGCGCGGCGTCGAGCTGACGCCGGCGGGCCGCGCGCTGCTCGACCATGCGGCGAAGGTCATCGAGCAGGTCAACCGGATGGCGCACGAGATGAGCGACTACGTCGCCGGCGTGCGCGGCCACATTCACGTGTGGACCAACACGTCGGCCATCGTCCAGTTCCTGCCGGCCGATCTCGCCGCCTTCCTCACCGACAACCCGGGCATCAAGGTCAGTCTCGAGGAGCGGCTGAGCCACGAGATCGTCGACGCGCTCGGGTCCGGCAAGGCCGATCTCGGCGTGTTCGCGGACAACGTGCCCGCACCCGGCATCGAACGGCGGCTGTACCGGCGCGATGAGCTCGTGCTGCTCGTGCCGCGCGGGCATCGCTTCGCCGCGCACGACAGCATCCGCTTCGCGGATACGCTCGATGAAGACTATGTCGGCCTGAGCGACGGCAGCTCGCTGCTCGCGCGGATGACCGACGCCGCGTTCGCGGCCGAGCGCTCGCTGAAGCTGCGCATCCAGGTATCGAATTTCGACGGCGTGAGCCGGATGATCGAGGCCGGGCTCGGGATCGGCGTGCTGCCGCGCGACGCGGTGACCGGCGAGCGCGCGGCGCGGCTCGGAGTCGTGAAGCTCGACGACGCGTGGGCGACGCGCACGCTCTGGGTCGGTGTGAAGGCCGGCACCGTGCTGACCACCGACATCGCGAAGCTGTTCGATTTCATGTCGGCACGCTGAATGAGCGGAACGCGCCGCACGCGCGCTGCCCGGGGCACGCATGCGCACGCCCCGGGCAGCGCGTCGCGTCATACCGGGTTGATGTCGTCCTGGCTGCGCCGCGTGGTCAGCGGCCCGAGCACGCGCAACGTGACAGCGACAATGCCGAGCGCGACCGAGATCACGCCGAACATCGCACCCGCGCCGTGTGCGACCAGCACCGGTAGCAGCACGAACGGCAGCGCGCCGCTGACGATGCGCGACAGTGCGTACGTGCTGCCGATTGCGGTCGAGCGTACGCGCGCCGGGAAAATCTCCGCCTGGTACACGTGATAGGCGTTGCTGAACACGTTCGACGCGCAGGTCGTCAGGAAACCGAAGCAGACGATCAACGCCGTATTGCCCGAATACGCGAAGCACAGCCCGAACGCGGCGATCGACAGGATCGATACGATCACGAGCGTGCGCCGCTCGATCCAGTTCAGCAGCGGGATCGACAGCAGCGAGCCAATCGGATAACCGATGAACGACAGCGCAATGAACAGCGTGCTGTCCGTCACGTCGAAACCGCGGCTCTTGACGACCGTGCCCGCGAGCGTGCCGAAGCCGTAATAGCCGAAGCCCTGGAACAGGTGGAACACCGCGAGCATCAGGTAGCGTGCGCCGTAGGGCCGGCGGCGCAGCAACGCGATGCGCTCGCCGAGACTCAGCGGCCGCTGCGGTTCGGCCGACGCCGCGAACTGCTCGGGCGCGCGCACGCCGGCGCTGTCCGCGAAGCGCCGCGCCGCGGCATGCGCCTCCGCCGTGCGGCCCTGCGCGAGCAGCCAGCGCGGGCTCTCCGGCAGCCGGTGCTGGATCAGCAGCACGTATACGGCACCGAGGCTGCCGATCGCGAGGATGATGCGCCAGCCGGCCACGCCCGCGACATGAAGCGGGTTCAGCCATAGCGCGAGGAAACCGACCAGCGGCACCGCGACATATGAAGTCGTATAGGCCCACGCGGCGAGCCGCCCGCGCTTTTCCTTCGGCAGGATTTCGGACAGGAAGCTGTCGGCGACCGGGTAGATCGCGCCGACACCGATGCCCGTCAGGAACCGGCATGCCACCAGCATGTCGGCATTCACCGAGAACGCGCCGATCAGCGAAAACGCGCTGTACCAGACGAGCGTCATCAGGAACGCCTTGCGCCGGCCGATGCGATCCGCGAGACTGCCGAGACACATCGCGCCGACGAACATCCCGATGAATGCCGATGCCAGCAGCAGCTTGAAATCGGCGCTTTGCCGGCTCAGCCCGTATTCGTTCTGCAACGCGGAACCGATCGTGCTGACGAGGAAGATCTCGTACATGTCGAAGAACAGCCCGATGCCAATCACCCAGACGACGAACCGGTGCAGCGCACCGACCGGCAAGTCGTCCATGAATTCGCCGAGCGTGATGCCGCGGGCGGGAAGGGCCGTCGCATCGGCGCCGGCCCGGGCCGCGGGCGGTACGGCGGACGCGGGTCCATCCGCGGTGCCGCCAAGGTCGAGGGATTGGCTGTTCATCGTGTCTCCTGATTATCGATTTGCCGTGGCGCGACGCCCGGCCGTTCGCGGCGGGCCCTGTGGGCCCGGTCGCACGACGCGACGCACGTGCCTGCAAGGCCCGTGAAAGGCCGGATGCGCGGGTGACGCCGATCGTCCGAAACATGGTGGGCGAATTTGCGCGGCGCGATAATTGCGGATGCCTCAAGCATCCTTTCCTGCGCAGAAAGGCTGCGGAACGCCCGCGGGACGGGCGTCGGACGGTGCGGCGGCCGCTGCGGGAACACGAGGGCAGGGAAAACCATGGGTGATGTGGCGCGTGTCTGGCGTTTCGTGATGCCGTAGCGCGCGGTTCGGTATTGGTCAGGTCGGTTGGCGTCGCACAACGCAGCCGCGGGCTGGGCTCCCCCCGCGTTCGCCATCGTCCGTCGATCGATGGAACGCATCGGGCGCGCACGTTGCCACTCATGGCGACGCGCAGGGATCGGAACGCCCGGCCGTCGCGGTCGCACCGGCATCGGCATCGGCATCGGCATGGACCTCGGCGTCGCCCCGTTCATCCCGGACCGTATCGAACGCAACAGCCTGCAACCTTGCCGCCAGGTCGGGCGCGATGCCGAGCTGCGCGGCCGCTTGCTCGCGCGGGCCGAAGGTGCGGACGTCGACGCCGGCAATCTGCTGGAACAACACGAGCGCGCTCAGGTAAGCGCCCGGCATGCCCGGATGCAGATAATCGGGCCGCGAGATCGGCGGGTCGTTCTGTGCATGCATGCCGTACCACAGCAGCGGCGCGCCGGACGGCTCATACGGGTCGGGATCGGCAACACCGGTCGCCCATGCGCGCTGCCATGCGCGGCCGACCGGCGCGACCGCGACGATCGACGGATCGGTGCGGCGCGCGCCATCAAAAGCATCGCGATACGCGGCGACGATCTCGGCGAGACGCTCGACGTAGCGGGCGTGAAAACCGTCGCTGCCCGGCTCGCCCGCGAGCGCTTTCGCGAGATCGGCGCGCGGCCAGGTTTCATACAGATAGACACTCGCTTGCGGCGCCGCCGCACGAATGCCGCGCGCCAGCTTCGCGACGCTCGCGCAGAAACCGGCCGGATCGCTCGCGCGGCTGTGCGTAAGCGCGACCGGCAGTGGCTTGGCGCTCAGTTCCTGCAGGACGACCGCATCCCACGCGGGCCGATCGATCACGTCCGATGCAACGCGGTCATGTTTCGCGAGACTCGTCGCCGACATCGCCTCGAGGTGCACGTCGTAGTCGAGCCCGGCTTCGACGGCAAGGCGCGCGAAGATACCCGGAATTCCGCCCCACGGGCCCGGCTCGCGTTCCGCGCGGGCATCGGTCCGCCCGAAGTTTTCGTCGACGACCTGCGCGGTACCGGCGACGCCCGGGCTGCCGGTGCGCATTGCGCCGTACGAACGCACGGGCGCGTAACGGCCGTGTGTGAGGCTGTCGCCGACGAACAGGATGCGCTGCGGGACGTGGGCCGCCGGCACGTCCGCGGCAAACGCGGCCGCCACCGGCCCGGCGACCAGCAACGCGGCGATGCACGTCAGCGCGCAACGCGTGACCAGGCAATGGAATGAGGGTACGGCAGGCATGTCGGTCATCTCGGGGTTCCGGAAGGACGCGTGGCCGCAGTATTTCACGAAGCGGCGCGACGGGGCATCTGCCGTTCGGCAGACTTGGAGGCGGTTTCCCGGTCCGCTATCCTGAGCGCTGGATTTCTGAAACGCCGGCCCGCCGGCCGCCCCGCGTGCCACCCGCGGCATGCTTCCCGTTTGCGTTCGCGCCGCCCACAGGAGACGCACGACATGATTCCCTCGACCGACAACCGGACGCTGTTGCGCACGCTCGGCATCCGCATCCCGATCATCCAGGCGCCGATGGCCGGCGTCAGCACGCCCGCGCTGGCGGCAGCCGTGTCGAACGCGGGCGGGCTCGGCTCGCTCGGCGTCGGTGCGACGAACGCCGACGGCGCGCGCAAGATGATCCGCGACACGCGCGCACTCACCGACCGGCCGTTCAACATCAACCTGTTCTGCCACCAGCCGGCCCGTGCCGACGCAGCCGTCGAGCGCGCGTGGCTCGACTGGCTCGCGCCCGCATTCCGCGCACACGGCGCGACGCCGCCGGCGTCGCTGTCGGAGATCTATACGAGCTTCGTCGCGGACGATGCGATGCTCGCGATGCTGGTCGAGGAAAAACCGGCCATCGTGAGCTTTCATTTCGGATTGCCGTCCGACGAGGCAATCGCGATGTTGAAGCGCGCGGGCGTCACGCTGTTCGCGACCGCGACGAATCCCGACGAAGCTCGGCAGATCGCCGCGGCCGGCGTCGATGCGATCGTCGCACAGGGCATCGAGGCCGGCGGGCACCGTGGCGTGTTCGACTCGACGGTGCACGACGATCGGCTCGGCACGTTCGCGCTCACGCGCCTGATCGTGCGCGAATGTGCGCTGCCGGTGATCGCCGCAGGCGGCATCATGGACGGCGACGGCATCGCCGCGGCGCTCGCGCTCGGCGCGCAGGCCGCGCAGCTCGGCACCGCCTTCGTCGCGTGCCCGGAAACATCGATCGACGACGGCTATCGCCGCGCGATCCTCGGCGATGCGGCGCGCCGCACGACGTTCACGAGCGCGATCTCCGGGCGGATCGCGCGCGGCCTCGCGAACCGGCTGACCGCGCTCGGCGACGATCCGCACGCACCGGCCACGCCGGCCTATCCGATCGCGTACGACGCCGGCAAGGCACTGCATGCGGCCGCGAAGGCAAAAGGCGAGTTCGGCTACGGCGCGCAGTGGGCGGGGCAGGCGGCGCCCCTCGTCCGGTCGCTGCCGGCGGCCGAGCTGTTCGCGACGCTCGAGCGCGAGACGCGAGCGGCCATCGCGCGGTTGCAGCACGTACTGGACTGATTCCCCGCGCCCGCGCCGCGCGCACCGGCGCTGGGCGAATGTGCCCCAATGCCACCGCAACGCGCGGTGCCGGGCACAAAATTGCAATGTTCTGTATCCGCACGCCGCGCGGATACAGCGCGATACAAAGCATGGGCCCGGGCCCGCTATAAAGCAGACATGACCTCCTGAGGAGCACGACATGTCTGCTACATGGTTCAACGGATCCTGCCATTGCGGCGCCGTGAAATTCGAAGTCCGGACGGCGCTTGCGCCGGCGGTCCGCTGCAACTGCAGCCTCTGCCGCCGCCGCGGCGCGCTGATGAGCCCGATGTTCGACGCAAGCGAACTGAAGATCGTCGCAGGCGAGGGCGCGCTGACGAGCTACCGGTTCAACACGCGCACGGCCCACCACTTTTTCTGCAGCCGGTGCGGCATCTATCCGTTCCACCAGACTCGCAAGGATCCCGCGTGCTGGCGCGTCAATCTCGGCTGCCTCGAGGGCGTCGATCCGTACGCGCTCGAAGCCACGGTCGCCAACGGTGCGAGCCTTTCCGTCGTGGAGGACGCATGAAACGCTGGCTGATGATCCTGCTGTTCGCCGCGGGCGGCCTCGCGACCGAAATCGCCCATCCGGTGCAGTGTTCACTGCTGTCGATCAGCCGGCAGCGGGTCGGCACCCGCCGGGGCCGGAACGACAGCCAGTACTGAACATACAAGCGCGGGCGGGCGCCGCGCGTATCGCATCCTGTTGATCGGAAACGATAATCATGCTTCCGATAAGATCGCACGCGATATATAATCGGTTCATCTGCGACACGATCCCGTGTCGAGGGAGGACGCTCATGAAACCGACCGAAGCACTATCGCCCGCTACGCCGAAACTGTCCGAGTTCCTGTGTTTTGCGATCTACTCGACGAACCTCGCGTTCGGCAAGGCATACAAGCCGATCCTCGAAGAGCTCGGCCTCACGTACACGCAATACATCACGATCATTGCGCTATGGGAGGAGGGCAACCAGACGGTCGGCCAACTCGGCGAAAAGCTGTTCCTCGAATCGAACACGCTGACGCCGATCCTGAAGAAACTCGAGGCGATGGGTTATCTGGAGCGGCACCGCGATCCGTCGGACGAGCGCCAGGTGCTCGTGAGCCTGACGAAAAGTGGCCGCCGCGTGCGCGAGAAGGGGCTCGACATGGACCTCGTCGAAGCCACCGGGTTGAAGCCCGACGAATTCGCGAAGATGCAGAAGGCGATCGTCACGCTGCGCGGCAACCTGATCGATTCGATCGACGAATAGACACGCGCCGGCGGCGCACCTGCCGCCGGCCATTGCCGCAATTTCCGCAATTTCCACACACATCCGGCGATCGCGGCCAACGCACCGCCGCGACCCGGCCGTTACGGACGGCTCTCCTCACGCTCCAGCACCAGCAAATGCATGTCGCGGCGCGTCACGAAGCCGAGTGCCCGATAGCGCTCGATCGCGACGTGATTCGACGTGAGCACGTGCAGGAATGGCGTCTCCGCCCGCGCGCGGATGGTCGCGATCAATGACCGGATCAGTCGGCCCGCGAGGCCCTGGCCCCGAAACGCGGCACCCACGCACACGGCGCTGATCTCCGCATGGCCGGCCGCTCTCAGCCGCTGACCGGTCATCGCGACGAGCCGGCCCTGCCTGCGCACACCGATATAGCCGCCGAATTCGATCGTGCGTGGGCCGAACGGGCCGGGTTCCGTCGCCGCGATCAGCGCGAGCATCTCAGGCACGTCGGCTTCGGTCAGCGGCACATGCTCCGAAGGATCGGCGTCGTCGAGCGTTCCC
Source organism: Burkholderia sp. Tr-862 (assembly GCF_011753085.1). Taxonomy (NCBI): domain Bacteria; kingdom Pseudomonadati; phylum Pseudomonadota; class Betaproteobacteria; order Burkholderiales; family Burkholderiaceae; genus Burkholderia; species Burkholderia sp. Tr-862. Next base: position 26,841 of record NZ_VWWG01000040.1, on the reverse strand, counting down.
TGCCAGATCATCTGATGCAGCGTCGCGCGCCGGACCACCGAAAGACCGGCCGGCGTCGGGATCTCGTCCGGCGAGAACAGTGCCGCCGGCCCGTAGGCGTCGATCAGTCCGCGCAACGCGTCGAACGCGGCCGGGCTGCGGTCGGCCATGCCGGCAAATGGCGCGAGCGCCGGCGGAAACCGCCGCGCACGCGCGTCGCCGAGCGCAAAACGGTGCTGCTCGCCGGCGAGCGCATGCCACACGGCGTTGTCGAGCGGATGCGATCCGCCTTCTTCGTGTCCCGCCGTTGCTTCCCGCATCGCATGCTCCTTGATTGAACGCCGTCCGTCGCACAGCATAGACGCGATCGGTCACGCAGGTTGCAGACAAACAAAAAGCGCATGCGATTACATCGCATGCGCTTTATTTGACGGACGGTATCGCCGATTTCGTCGTGACGTTCAATGACCGAAATAGATCGATCGATCGGCCATGCGAATCGCGCTGCGACCGCCGGATTGCGTCGCGCCTTCGGCGTTGCTGCCATAACCGGCTGCCTGCGTGTCGGCCGCCGTCGCGCCGTTGTCGCGAACCCGCTTCAGCGCTGCCTGCAGGTTGTCCGGATAGTTCGGATCGTTCGGGCGATTCGGCAGATAGCCGGCCTGCTGGAGTGCGGCCAGCTCCGCCCGCACCTGCGCGCGCGTCACGGTGGTTTCGGTTGCGAAGGCCGGTGCGGCAACGGAAGCCGACACGGCGACGAGCAGGGCTGCAATCAGTTGAGTCTTCATCATTCACCTCGATAGAAAAGAGCGTATTCAGGGTTGTCCGGGCACGCCGGCAATCAATGTCGGTCGCGGTTTCGTTCAATGGCCGAAGTAGATCGAACGCTCGGCGACACGTGTGACGGCACGGCTGCCCGACTGCGTGACGGCGGCGGCGTCGCTGCCATAACCGGACGTCGCCGTATCGGCCGCGACGGTGTCGTTGGCGTGGATACGCGTCAGCGCGGCCTGCAGGTCGTCCGGATAGTGCGGATCGTTCGCGCGGCCCGGCACATAGCCGGCTTGCTGCAGCTGGACGAGCTCGGCACGCACTTGTGCACGCGTCACGACGGCTTCACTGGCAAAGGCCGGGGCGGCAACGGCGGCGGACACGGCAACGAGAAGGGCAGCAATCAGTTGGGTTTTCATCATTTACCTCGACAAGAATAGGGTGGGAGATTCGTGAAGGCGGCGCCCGGCCGCCCGATGCAATGCTCAGACGATGCGGATCTCGACATCGATGTTGCCGCGCGTCGCCTTCGAATACGGGCAGGTCTGATGCGCGGTATCGACGATGTGCTGCACGACGTCACGATCGAGCCCCGGCACGCTCACGTTCAGGCGAGCCTGCAGAAAGTACGCGTTGCCGCCCATGCCCAGGTCCACTTCGGTGTCCACCGCGAGATCGGCCGGCAGCGTCACCTTCGCCGCGCGCGCCGCAAGCTGCATCGCGCCGATGAAGCAGGCCGACCAGCCGGCCGCGAACAGTTGTTCCGGGTTGGTGCCGGTGCCGGCGCTGCCCGGCGACGACAGCTGGATGTCCAGGCGGCCGTCGGAACTGCGCGCCGCGCCGTCGCGGCCGCCGGAAGTCGTGTGCGTCTTGCCCGTGTACAGCACTTTTTCGATCTTGCTCATCATTCACTCCGTCAGGTTTGAAGGTTTTTTCAGATGCGATTCGATCGCATGCGATGCAGTTTCGTTGAGACGCCGCCTCACGTCAAGCGGATTCGATTAAATCGCGTGCGATATTTTGTATTTCAATGTATCTGGATCGTGTCGAGCCTTGCGGGACAAGGCCCTTCAGCGATCCACCCCTTATATTTAAAAGGCGATGAGGAAGGGAAATCTCACGGCGGGCAGGGCAGACGCCGGTCGGAATGGCCGTTGTCTCGGCGGCGGCGACGCGGTTACGCCGGACGGATTTCGGCGATCACGACCAGGATCACGGCCGCGTCGGCAGGCAACTGGCGCTGGGAAAAGGCCGAGCGAGCGTGTCCGGCCTTGTCGCGCAGCACCGCGGCGAACAGGTCGGAGGCACCGTCGATCACGGCCGGCTGCCCCCAGAAGCCGTCGGCCGACGCCACGTGCCCCTCGACCCGCACGATGTGATGCAGTCGATCGAACCCGCCCAGGTGCTTGCCGATCTGCGCGAGCACGTTCAGCGCCGCGAGCTGCGCCGCGTGCCGACCGTCATCGACGCTCAATTGTTCGCCGACGCGGCCCGTATAGGCCACCTTGCCGTCGGCGAGCGGCAGTTGCCCGGACACGAACAACAGGTTGCCGGCTTCGCTGACGGCCGTATAGCTGCCGAGCGGATGGGGCGGTTCGGGTAGCGTGAAGCCGAGTTCGGCCAGTTTCTGTTCGATCGTCATCGCGTTCTCCTTCGGGGATGATTGACGGGTCTGTCAGTCACTCTAGTGAGGCGGTCGGCGCCGGTAAATATCGTTCACGCAATTGATTTGGCACACGATGTAACGAATCGCGCGCGGCATCGAACGACGAGAACGCGTGCCGGCGAAGCTGGCCGGTGCCGCCCGCCGCGTTCGCCGGTTCGCTGGTTTGCCGCCGGGGATTCATGCACACTCGTTGCTTCGACGTCCCGCGACGCAAGCACCGGACACCGCTGGAGCCGCTTCATGCAACGAAAATTCGACGACCTCCTGCTCGGCAGCATCGAGCTGTTCTGCCTGGCAGCCGAACTCGGCAGCTTCACGCTCGCCGCGACGGCCGCGAGCGTCACGCCGGCCGCCGTCAGCCGGTCGGTCGCGCGGCTCGAGGAGCGTCTCGGCGTACGCCTGTTCGTCCGGACGACGCGACAAATCCGCCTGACCGATTCCGGACGGCGCTACTTCGAGCAATGCCGTGACGCGCTGTCTCAGCTCGTCGACGCCGAGCGCGAGGCAACGGGCCAGCAGGCCACGCCGGCGGGCGTGCTGCGCATCAGCATGCCGACGCCGTACGGACACTATCGGGTGCTGCCGCTGCTGCCCGCGTTTCGCGAGCGCTACCCGGACGTATGCGTCGAAACGCACCTGAGCAACCGCAACATCGACTTCGCCGAGGAGGGTTTCGATCTTGCGATCCGCGGCCGTGCACCGGCGGATTCGAGCCTGGTCGCGCGCAAGCTCGAGGACGCCGAACTCGTCGTCGTCGCGACGCCCGGCTACCTGAAGCGCGCCGGCGTGCCGCGAGCCGTCGACGATTTGCACGCGCACGAATGCATCCAGTTCGAGCTCCCGAGCAGCGGCCGGCCGATTCCGTGGCTGTTCAACGACGGCGCGGCAGAACTCGAAATCGCGACGACCGGCGGTTACGGCACGTCGGGCGACGTCCTCGCAGGCGTCACGCTCGCGCGCAGCGGTGCAGGCCTGTTCCAGACCTACCGCTTCATCGTCGAACGGGATCTGCGGGAGGGCACGCTCGCGGAGGTGCTGCACGGCCAGGGCGGGCGGTCGCGGCCGTTCATGCTGCTGTATCCGCATGCACGCTATCTGTCGTCGCGCGTGCGCGTCTTCGTCGACTTTCTCGTCGAACATCTGGAGCAGGCGCCCGGCAAGCGGGCGCGCTAGCCGCGTGCGGCCGGTGCGCAAACGGCGCGGCTGGGCGGGTAGCAGGCCGGCGCGTGTGACGCCTGCAAGGTCGCCCGACGTGCCGTCGCGGCCGGTCGTCGCGCCATCCGCGCCGGCCGTTCTCACTACTTTGCCGCTCAGTGCCCGGCGCTCTGGCCGCCGTCCACGTGCAGGATCTCGCCGGTGACGAACGGCGCGGAATCGAGATACAGGATCGCGCCGACGATGTCGCTCATCTCGCCCATCCGGCCGACCGGATGCAGCGCTGCGAGCGTTGCATGCGTGTCGGGCGCATGCATCGGCGAGTTGATGATGCCGGGCGACACCGCGTTCACGCGGATACCGGCCTTCGCATACTCGATCGCGAGCGACTTCGTCGCCGCATTGAGACCGCCTTTCGTCAGCGATGCGAGTACCGACGGCACGTTGCTGTTCGCGTGGTCGACGAGGCTCGTCGTGATGCTGACCACATGTCCGCCGCCGTGCCGCTGCATCGCCGCGATCGCGCGCTGCGTGACGTGGAAGAAGCCGTCCAGGTTCACGCGGGTGATGGCCGCATAGTCGTCCGCGGTGTATTGCGTGAACGGCTTCGCGATGAACACGCCGGCGTTGTTGACGAGCGTGTCGAGCCGACCGAAGCGCTCGATTGCGGTGTCGACCACGCGCCGCGCGACCGCCGGATCGCCGATGTCGCCCGCGACGGTGACGAGATCGGGATCGTTCGACGGCCCGATCGAACGGGACGTCGCGACCACCCGATGGCCTTGGGCGCGGAATGCGTTGACCGTTTCAGCACCGATGCCTTGCGATGCGCCGGTGACGATGATGACTTTGGACGTGCTCATGATATGCCTCGACAGGTGACTGGTTTTCGGCTTCAGTGCCGACCGGATCGATGAATCCGATGGACCAGACTCTAGGCGTGTCGGGCCGGAGTTCGAACACCCACCATGGAGCAACAGTCTTGCGTCGCGGGAACAAATGCGGGGAGGGTGTGGGGGCAGCAACGGCGATCGGTGCGGCGGCGGTGTTGGCGCAGGTGGATCGATGTGATGGTCAACGAGCCGGCAATCGGACGAGGACGCGCGTCGAATCGTCGTGAATGCGGGGGTTTGCGCGGTCAAATGCTGCGAACGCCGGGCGCCGGTTTGTTCGTAACACGGCAGGCACTTCGCCAATTTATCGATGCTATCCGGATAACTTTTCTTATCACAATAGCTCGATTAAAAAGACGAACTCACTCAATCCAGAATGCGTCTGACGTGGGGCTCCGGCCGCCGGGTGCGCCGACGGACAGCCGCGGCGACCGCGACGATCCGGGCTGACGCGGTCAGCCAGGCTTACGCAGTTCGCGAACCTCGGGGCAGCGCCAGTGACAAACCACCGCCCGGATCGGAATGCCGGCCATTCGGTAGTGACAGGGCAGCAGGGGGGATGACGATCACCGGCCCGGGTTCGCACGCATCGCCCGTCCCGGAACGCCACGATGGATATCACGCGCGCTCGTCCGTTCGTCCCCGATCGTAGAACATGGCAAACAGCTCGGATTGCGATCCGACGCCGAGCTTCGCGTAGATGTGCTTTTTGTGCGCACGCACGGTCTCGAACGAGATCGACAGCTTCTCCCCGATCGCGCGTGACGAGAATCCGCTCAACGACAGCATTGCGACTTCGATTTCGCGCGTCGTCAATGCGCCGCGCCCGTTCTTTCCGGTCAGCATGCCGAAGCGCGCATGCGGATCGGGCGCATCGATTTCCGCTGTGTGCGACGCGCCTTTGACCGCGAATGTTTCGAACCGCAAGCGCTGCTGCATCAGCGACAGCACCCATGGCGTGTACAGCGTGAGCAGTGCCATCTCGCGCTCGTCGTACTTGCTCGTCTTGCCGAGCGAGAAGCCGAGCGTGTGATCGCGATCGATCACGACGTTGAAATGCACTTCGTCGCCGACGATGTTCTTCTTGAAGTACCGCTCGTAGTACTCGGTCATCCGGAAGTTGTCCGGCGCGACGTCGGCAAGCGTGTAGAAGCCGGGCGCCTGCGTTTCGAACGCGGCGAGATAGAACGGATCGAGCTGATAGAGCGCGGCCAGATAGTCCTGAAACATCAGGTCGAGCTTGCCGTCCGGCATCGCCTGTTCGGCGAGCACGAGCGGGGCGGCGTCGCGCGCGAAACGCAGCGCGACCCAGTTGCCGACAGCGACGTGCCGTTCGAGCACCCGCGTGAGGCGCGCCCAGAAATGCGGGCCATCGAGGGCATCGATGGCCGAACCAATCTCCCGATGAAAAGCGAGATCTCGCCATTCGAAGTCCATCGTGTCCTCCGGTGAGGTAACCCTGGCGGGGAATTTCAGGTCAAAAATAATAACCCGATAATTTGCCTCACTTCGTCACGCAGCAGACCATGCAGCGCTTTGCTCGGCGCGTGTGGCTGAGACGTGCAACTGAAAGGCGATTGGAAGGAGATGACTTCATGCAGGTAGAACTCGCGCAACTGACGCTCGTCGACGGCGACGTCGTGCACAACACGCGCAAGGTGATCGATACGATCGAACACGTCGACAGCGCAGGCGGTACCCGGCTGATCGTGTTCCCCGAAACGACGCTGTCCGGCTTCCCGACGCGGGACACGGTCGCCGACGTCGCGCAGCCGCTCGATGGCCCCGCATTGTCCGCGGTACGCGACGCGGCACGGCAAAAAGGTGTTGCCGTGGCCGTGGGCCTCGCCGAGCGCGACGGCGGCCGGTTCTACAACACCACGGTGCTCGTCGACGAGCAGGGCGATATCGTGCTGCGCTATCGCAAGACGCATCTTTGGGCGTCGGATGTCGGCGTCTTCACACCGGGCGACCGCTTCGCGACCTGCAGCTGGAACGGTCTGACGGTCGGCCTGCTGATCTGCTACGACATCGAATTCCCCGAGACGGCACGCGCCGTCGGTGCGCTCGATGCCGATCTGGTGATCGTCACGAACGGCAACATGGACCCGTTCGGTCCGGTGCATCGCCGTGCGATCGCCGCGCGAGCGATGGAGAACCAGATGTTCGCGGTCATGGTGAACCGCTGCGGTTCCGGCGACGGCAACCTGACGTTCGCCGGCCTTTCCACGCTCGTCGATCCATTTGGCGACACGGTGATCGAGCTGGGCCGAGACGAGGCGGTCGTGCACGCGAGCGTCGATCCGACGCTTCTCGAAGCGAGTCGTGAGCACTACAGCTATCTGCACGATGCCCGTGTGGCGCTCGGTCTGTCGCCCGTCGAACAGGCTGGCGGGAACCGCGCGGTCACGATCGACCCGCGCCGTCACCGCGCCGAATAGCCGGAATCCACGGCCCATTGAACGCATGGGGCAGGGCGCAATGCCCTGCACTTGCTCGCCCGTCCCATTGAAATGCCGACCAGACGGCACACAGGCTTTCGTATTGGCCGCCGAGGCCCAGGAGACAACATGCAAGCGTCATCATCCCATGAACCCGCACGCCTGAAGCGCACACTCGGCCTGCCGTCCGTGCTGCTGTTCGGGCTCGCCTACATGGCACCGCTGATCGTCTACGGTACTTACGGCGTGCTGGCCAAGGCCAGCGACGACACGGCCGCGCTTGCCTATCTGCTCGCGCTGATCGCCATCGCCTTCACCGCGCTCAGCTACGGCAAGCTCGCGCGGCTCCATCCGACCGCGGGCTCGGCTTATACGTACACGCGCAAGACGTTCAACCCGCATCTGGGGTTCATGATCGGCTGGGCAACGCTGCTCGATTACTTCTTCCTGCCGATGGTGATCTGGCTGATCGGCGCGGCGTATCTGAACGCGGCATTTCCGCACGTGCCGACCTGGATCTGGATCGTGGCGTTCATCGTGTCGACGAGCGGCCTGAACATCGTCGGCATCGATCTGGCCGCGCGGTTCAACATCGTGCTGATGGTCGTGCAACTGGCGGTCGTCGCGATGTTCGTCGTGCTGTGCGTGCACTATGCGTCGGCTGCGGCGGGCGCGGGCGGTATTGCAATGGCGCAGCCGCTCTTCAAGCCGCACGTGCCGTTCGGCGCGACGATGGCAGGCGCCGCGATTGCCGCATATTCGTACCTCGGCTTCGACGCGGTCTCGACGCTGACTGAGGAGACGATCGATCCGAAAAAGAACATGCCGCGCGCGATTCTGCTGATTGCACTGATCGGTGGAGCGATCTTCGTGATCGCGGCGTACACGATGCAGCTCGCGCACCCGGGGGTCGAATTCAAGGATACGGATTCGGCCGCGTTCGAAGTGGCGAAGATGATCGGCGGCGATCTGTTCGTCACCGTCTTCCTCGCAGGCCTGATCCTCGCTCAGTTCGCGTCGGGCATCTCCGCGCAAGCGAGTGTCGGCCGGTTGCTCTATGCGATGGGCCGCGACGAAATCCTTCCGAAGCGCATCTTCGGTTTCATCCATCCGCGTTTCAAGACGCCCGCGATCAACATCGTGCTGGCCGGCAGCGTCGGATTGATTGCGCTGAAGCTGGATGTCGCCACCTCCACGTCGTTCATCAACTTCGGCGCGTTTCTTGCCTTTACAGCCGTCAATCTGTGCGTCATCCGCCTGTACCTCCGGGGGCATCAGGGCGAACACCGGATCGGCGTGGTCGGCGGACTCGTTTTTCCCGCGATCGGCGCGGTATCCGATATCTGGCTGCTCGTGAGCCTCGAGAAGGCTGCACTCGTGCTCGGCGTCGCGTGGTTCGTGCTCGGGCTGGTGTATCTGTGCTGGATTACGCGCCTGTTCCGCCAGGCACCGCCGGAAGTTGCGATTTGACCGGGCAGCGGAAGGATGGGCAGCGAGCATTCAAATCCGGCTAGGGACATCACACAAACCTTCGACGGTCGGTGCGGGCGCGGGAATCCACAATCCAGCGTTCGGTCCGTTGCAGCGATCGCAGCGTCCGGCGCCGGACACCCGGTGGCCGGTCAGCTTACGCGGCGCAAAAAAAATCCCGGATATCCATCCGGGCTGGGCATGTGTGACATGGGCCTTGGAACCATTTCTAGGGCCTGATCATGAACCCCGATTTAACTTCGATAATTCACCTTATGTCAAATTACAAATTCACCCGAAAACACCCCTGAAATCCCGGCCAGCCGCCGCCGCAATCCCGCCTCATCGGCCGCCCCCAGCCCCGTTTTCCAAGCACAAACCGATCTGGACAAAATCAATCGCCCACGATTCCCCGACGGCCGCCCACCAGACGCCGTCTCCAACCACCGCAAACCGCCCGCATCACGACGCTCAGGAAACCCACATCCCCTGCATCTTGTGCGAGAAATGCGCGCGCTCGGCCGTCTCCATCAGCGACAGGAATTCGTCCTGCGTCATGTGGATCAGCGCTTCGTGGTCGCCGGCCTCGAAATACACTTCCGGCTGCTGCGCGAGATGTTCCTCGAGGAACGTCTTCATCCCGTACGCCATGCATACCGGCGGCAACGCGCCCAGGTCGCAATCCTTGAACAGTTCGCGCAGTTCGATTTCCCTGGCGAGCACGAGATGGCGGCCGGTCTGGACCCAGAGGTCCGACAATCGCACCGCGTGCGATGTCGGCAGCACGGCGGCGACGTAGCCTTCGTCGTCCTCGAGCAGCACGGTTTTCGCGAGGCGATCGCCGGGGATATGCGCGGCGGCGGCCGTCTCCATGCTGGTATGGCTATACGGGTGGTACACGACTTCGTACCGCGATGACTTCTGGCGCAGGCAATCCTGCAGGGTGGCTGATACAGGCATGGCACACCTCGTCTGGGCGAATCGGGCGAACGAAGTTCGCTCCGGATTTGTTCAGCATAGGTCGCATTGCGGCCAATGGAAACGCCCTCGCGCGGCACCCCGTACGGACGGCCCGCACCCGGCTTCGGCCCCTTTTCCGATCACGCGACCGCCCTCGCCGGCATGTGAAATTTGGGCCCGGAATGCGCGTCCAGACGCTTGCCGAACCCACCTTGCCTGAAGACCAAACTTGCGATGCGCCGTGCGGCGCGATGACGCAAACTCATGCGACGGCGGATCGGCATTAGACCGTTAGTTGCATTTAAGAGACGGGTATCGAGATGCCAAAATCATCCCCGCCAGCCGCCAAGGTTCAGCCAGCCACGGGCCGGCAAGCCGCCGCAAACCGCCCCGACAAAGACCGGCTCGCGCCCTATACTGAGCCCAAGCGCCCGCCATCCCGCGGCGGCCGATTCCGGGAGCGACCATGCATTACCAGCTGATCTACGAACTCGTCGACGATTACCTGTCCCGGCGCGAGCAATACCGCGCCGAGCACCTCGCGCTCGCGAAGGCTGCAACCGAACGCGGCGAGCTCGTGCTCGCCGGCGCGTTGCAGGATCCGGCCGACCAGGCCGTGCTCGTGTTCGAAGGCGATTCGCCCGAAGCCGCCGAATCGTTCGCGCGCGCCGATCCGTATGTGCAGAACGGCCTCGTCAAGTCGTGGCGCGTGCGGCCGTGGCGCGTCGTGGTCGGCAAGCACGCACCGCACTAGGCATCGCGGCTACAGCCACCCCGCCCGCTTGAAGCGCCACCACAGCGCGAGATCGGCCGCGACCATCACCGCGATGCAGCCGTAGAAGCCGTACTTGAGGTGCAGTTCGGGCATGTTCGCGAAGTTCATCCCATAGATGCCGGCGATCATCGTCGGGATCGCGAACAGCGCGGCGAACGAGCCGAGCCGCTTGGTCACCTCGTTCTCGGCGAGCGAGATCATCCCGAGATTGACCTGGACCGCGGTCACGACCATCTCGCGGCGCCCTTCGATCGTCTTCACGATCCGCTGCAGGTGGTCGTACACGTCGCGGAAGTAATGCTCCATGCCGCTGCAGACCTGCGGAATGCGGCCGCCGGTGAGCTTCGCGAGCGGCTCGATCAGCGGCGCCGTGTGCTGGTGCAGCATCACGAGCCGGCGTTTCAGCGAATAGAGATCCTCGATGATCGCCCGCGACGACGCGAGCGTGGCCTTCGCGAAGATGCGATCCTCGAGTTCCTCGAGCTCGTTACCGAGCGTCTCGAGGATCGGGAAATAGCGGTCGACGACCTGGTCCATCAACGCATAGAACACGAACGCCGACCCCTCCTGCAGCAGATGCGGCTCGTGCTCGCAGCGCTTGCGCACCGCGCGGAAGTCCTGCTCGGTATGGTTGCGGATCGACAGCACGTAGTTCGGGCCGACGAACACGTTCAGCTCGCCGACATTGAATTCGCCGTCTCCATCGAGCTCGACCGTATGCAGCACCGCGAACAGCGAATCGCCGTACTCCTCGATTTTCGGGCGCTGATGCCCCTTGCGGGCATCCTCGAGTGCGAGTTCGTGCAGCGCGAACTCCTCGCCCATCAGGTCGATCTCTTCCGGTGTCGGATCCTTCAGGGCGACCCACACGAAACACTCGGGCTTCGACACGTAGTCGCTGATGGCATCGATATCGATGTCAGCCAGCTTGCGGCCGTCCTGGTATGCAGCACAATTGATCAGCATGGTGTCTCTAATATTGCGGTTTTCGCACCAGTTTACCGGTTTGGCGCGCGGGCGGCCCGCCTTGCGCGGTGCGCCGATATTGGTCATGATCGGACTGCCTGCGCCGCAGCACGCGCGGCACCGCTTCGGCAAACGCACGGCACGGCCGTGCGGCCCAACCATCAAGGAGACAGGCCCATGTGGTATTTCTCGTGGATACTCGGCATCGGCGTGGCGCTCGGCTTCGGCATCATCAACGCGATGTGGCTGGAAGCGGAAGTGTTCTCGCGCGACGACAAGCGCACCGGCGCGGCGCGCTCGGGCTCCGGGAGCCGGTATTCGTGACGCATCTGGTGTTCTTCTGCGGTCATGCCGGCACCGGCAAGACCACGCTCGCGAAGCGGCTGATCGGGCCGCTGATGCGCGCGACCGGCGAAGCCTTCTGCCTGCTCGACAAGGACACGCTCTACGGCCGCTACAGCTCGGCCGCGATGGGCGCCCTCACCTCCGATCCGAACGATCGCGACAGCCCGCTCTACCTGAAGCATCTGCGCGATCCCGAATATCAGGGCCTGCTCGACACGGCCCGCGAGAATCTCGCGCTCGGCATCGGCGCGCTCGTGGTCGGCCCGCTGTCGCGCGAAGTGCGTGACCGGCGCATCCTCGACCGCGCCTGGCTCGGCATCGGGCCCAACATCGCGCTGACGGTCGTCTGGGTGCATACGGCGGAAGACGTGGCGCACCAGCGGATCGTCGCGCGCGGCAACCCGAACGACGCGTACAAGCTCGCGCATTGGGACGAATACCGGCAACGCCGCTTCGTGCCGACCGGCCATGAATGCGACGGCATCGTGATGTTCGACAACACCGCGCCGTCCGACGCGGACATCGATGCGCTGCTGTACCGCATCGTGCCGCCCGCGCCGCAGGCAACGATGGTCCCGCCGCTGCCCGCCTGAGCGGCACGCACCCACCCCGTTCCTTCCCGCTCCATCCCGCTTCGGCCCGCCAAAAAAACAACGCCGGAAGCGCTGTTGCGCTCCCGGCGTTGCACGGCCCTCGTGCCGGAGATCCGTCAGGCGACTTCGTGCACGCGCTCCATCGTGCCGCCGTCGTACAGCTTGCCGAAGCGGTTCGACAGGAACGCCTTCAGCGACACCTTTTCCTGCGGAATGAAACCGCTCTGCGGCAGCTTCTTCTCGCGGAACAGATCCAGCACCGCGCACATCGCGCCGGCCGTCGTGATCTGGATCGCGCTCATGTGCATGCCGCACACGTCCTTCGCGAAAATCTTGCGCGTGAACACATCCTGCACGAGCTGGCCGTCCTTCACGCCCGTTACCGTCACGAACACGAGCACGACGTCCTGCTTGGTCGACGGCACTGCGCGGCGCATGATCGACTTCAGCGTGTCGCGGTCGCTCGCGAGGCGCAGGTCCTCGAGCAGGAACTGCACGAGTTCGCGGTGGCCCGGATAGCGCACCGACTTGTAATCGAGCGTCTCGACCTTGCCCGACAGCGTCTCGCACAGCGTGCCCAGGCCGCCCGACGTGTTGAACGCCTCGTATTCGGTGCCGTCGAGCGAGAAGTGCTCGAGGCCTTCGAGCGGCTGCACCCACTGCTTGCGGCCGTCGCGGATCGCTTCGCACGGCTGGCAGTATTCGTTGATCAGGCCGTCGACGCTCCACGTCAGGTTGTACTTCAGCGCGTTGGTCGGATACTCGGGCAGCGCGCCGACGCGCATCTTCACGTCGCGCACTTCACTGAAGCCGTTCACGAGCTCGTGTGCGGCGATGCCGATGAAGCCCGGTGCCAGGCCGCACTGCGGCATGAACGCACGGTCCGAACCGTCGGCCAGTTCGCGAATCGCGTGGGTGGCGCGCACGTCCTCGGTCAGGTCGAAGTAATGGACGCCGGCCGCCTTGGCCGCCGCGGCGACGTTGACCGCGAGGTAGTACGGCAGCGCATTGACGAGCGCATCGAAGCCCTTCACGGCTTCACGGATCGCATTGGCGTCGGCCGAATCGACGCGTTGCGTCGCGATGCCTTCACGCGACAGCTTGGCGAGCGCATCCGCATCACGGTCGAACGCGACGACCTCGTAGTCGCCCGTTTCACGCAGCATGTGAGCAATGGTGTGGCCGATCAGACCTGCGCCGACGATGGCGATTTTCATGCGCTTATCTCCTGAGGATGGGTTTGGTGTTGGTGTACGGCGTCGAGCCATGAACACAGTTTAGGGACGCGCAAAATCAGTTCCAAGACGAAGAATGATGCGAAACGACCTATAAATTCGACGAAATGACGATGCATTTCGTCACAACGACCAAATCGTCTAAAAATCGCATATATGACGTGCCGCAAACGGGCCGCCATCGATGCGTCTGGACGGACAGGAAGAAACGAGCAAAGCGGGACAGGCGCCAAGCGAAGAAATCGTTACGCGTGTGCGGGCCGGCATTCGACCCGGCGACGCTCGCGTGACGACGCGCGAGGCAACGCCCCGCCCTGCGGCGAACGCAAACGGCGGGGGTTCAACGGAAGGTAAAGGAGGAACAACCTGCGCGACGAATCGCGCCGCGGCGTCACGCGCGACGCCGCATGCGGCGCATCATCCGCCGATCGTGCCGCGATCGATCTTGCGCGACAGAATGATCGACGTCGTCGTGCGCTCGACGCCCTCGAGCGTGCCGATCTGGTCGAGCAGGTCGTTGAGCCGTTCCGGCGAATCGGCACGCAGCCACGCGACGTAGTCGTACTCGCCGCTCACCGCGCACAGCAGCTGCACTTCGGGCATCCGGTCGAGCTTGCGCAATACGTCCTTGCCGAACTTCGGCGTGAGGATGATGCCGACATACGCATAAATGCTCGCATCGAGCACGTCCTGCCCGAGCCGCACGCTGTACCCGGCGATCACGTTCGTGCGCTCGAGCCGCGCGATGCGCGCGACGACCGTCGTGCGGGCGACGTCGAGCTGCCGCGCGAGATCGGCAACGCTTGCGCGCGCATCCGCTTGCAGCAGTGCAACGAGCTGCCGGTCGAGGTCGTCGAGTTGGTCGAGGCGAGGTGGACGCATGAGGCTGGGCCGGCGGGCAGCGCGCCGGCGAAATGGAACGTGACGCGATGATAGCGCCGAACGCCGGTGCGCCCAAACGGCGTCGCACGCCTTCACGGACTCACGCGTTCGCACCGCTCTCGTCGCTCGCGTGCGACGCGCGGGGTGCCGACACAAACACAACCTAACGCCATCGACCGCCGCCCGTCCGCGATGTCCGTTTCCTTTCAATTTCGATTCGTTTCGGATGTAAGCAAGTGTCGCTTTCACTGCCGCGTGACACGCAACGTGCTACTAATAGCAGGCGACGCGAGATGCGTGCTCGCGGCACAGGCCGCGGCGCCCGCTCGCACGACACCACCCCGGAGAGCCAACCATGAAGAAAATCTCGCTCACCCTCGCGATGCTCGCCGTTGCAGCAGGCGCGTTCGCGCAAACGCCGCCGCAACCGCAGACGCCCGCCCCGGCGACGGCAGCGGCCGCGTCCGCGCCGAGCGCCGAACAGCGCGCGGCACGCCGCGAAGCGCGCATCGAGCAGCGCATCAAATACCTGCACGATCAGCTGAAGATCACGTCGGCGCAGGAGCCGCAATGGAAGACGTTCGCCGACACGATGCGCGAGAACGGTGAAACGATGGGTCACCTGTATCGCGCACGGATGGAAAGCCACAACGTGTCCGCGGTCGACGACATGAAGCAGTACGCGGAACTCGCGCAGGCGAACGCGGACGGCGCGAAGAAGCTCGCCGACGCATTCGCGCCGCTCTACCAGAGCTTCCCGGCCGAACAGAAGGCACTGGCCGACACGACGTTCCGCAGCTGGCTGCACCATGGCGGCGAACACCGCGGCACGGGCAAGGCCAAAAACAAGGAAGGCAAGGCAGCCGCCGCGCCGGCCGCAAGCGCGCCCGCGCAACCCTGACGTCCGCCTCGCCGGCGCCGCGTTGCCCGGACGGGTGAACGGCGTCGCGCATCTCGCGGGAATTCGGCGCGTCACACGGCGCGCCGAATTCGGGATAAGCTCCCGGCTTTTCCCGCACTTCCCCCCGCCATGCTCGAACTCAAGCACATCGATCTGCGTACCGACCCGCAGGCCCGTCACGTCGTCAAGGACGAAACCGTCACGGTCGCCTTCGCGGCTGCCGACGGCGAACTGATGAGCCTGGAAGGCCCGAACCGCTATGTCGCGGGCGACGCACTGATCACCGGCTCGACCGGCGACCGCTGGGTCGTGTCGCGCGCACGCTTCGACGCGAAGTACCTGCCCGCCGACCCGGCGCTCGCGCACGGCACGCCGGGCGCGTATCGGAACCGGCCGGCCGTCGTGCTCGCCCGCCGCATGGACGAGCCGTTCACGATCGCCCGCTCGGAAAACGGCGACACGCTGCGCGGCGTCGCCGGCGACTGGGTGATGCAGTATGCGCCCGGCGACTACGGTGTCGTGCAAGCGCAGCGTTTCGCGCAGGTCTACCGCGACGCATAACGCACCGCAGCAGCGCGACGCCGGCCTCGCGCCGGCGCGCGCTCACGTTCACGCGAAGTCTTCGTCGAGTTCGAGTTCCGCGTCACGCTCGACGGCCTCGCCGGCCGCGTGGCGCTCCTCGAGCGAGCCCAGCATCGCTTCCGTGTACGCATGCAGCACCGCATGGCTGCGGGCACGCTGCATCGGCTTAAGCGCCAGATAGCGCGCCAGCGCGGCCGGCACGATGCGGATATCGAGCGTCATCCGTTTCGGCGCGGAGCCGAAACGCATCGCAAGCCAGTGCACGGACAGGAACCGCCCGCGCTCGTCGCTGCTTTCGGCAAAGCGCGTCTGCTCCGGAAAGAGATCGCAGATCACGCGCGCGAGCGCGTCGAATTCCGCGCTCTGGCATTCGATCAGATAGTCGTCCATCTCGTCTCTCCCGTCAGGCAACCGTGCGCGACGGCCGGCACGCCTTCACCAGCACGACGACCAGGATCGCGGCCAGCACGAAATACCCGGCCTCGACCCAGGCGGGCGGCAGCACGCGCACCTGGTACAGCAGCGCCGGCGCCGCCGCGAGCGCATGCAGCACGATCGCGAGCGGCAACACGCCCGCGCGGCCGGCGCGCACGCCGCGCCAGACCAGCACCGACAGCGCGAGCTGCAGCACGAACGCCGCGCAGCGCTCGAGCAGCAACAGCAGGATCGACTGTGCCGACAGCGTTGCCAGCATCACGTGCAGCCGCACGACGGTATCGCCGGGCAAGTCCGCGAGCTGCGTCTCGAGCTGCCCGCGGCTCGCGAGCCACGCGAGATACGACCACTGGCCCCATACGAGCACACCGACGAACCAGGCTTCGGCACCGGCATGGCCGATCCCGTAGCCGATGCCGCGCCCGTCGCCCGCCGACGTGCCGTAGCGGCGGTTCAGGATCCGCATCCCGAGATAGCGGCCGACTTCCTCGAACACGGCGGTGGCGAGCGCGCTGTACGCGACGAACGCGAGCGGCTGCGTGAGCCAGCCGCCGGCGGGCGTCTGGCTCAGCACGAGGCCATGGAACGCGCGTTCGACGATCATCGCGAACAGCGTGAAGACGGCGACGCCGACGATCGTGTCGCGGCGGTTGAGCGCAAGCGGCTTGCGCAGGATACGGAAGAGAACGAACGGCAGTAGCGCGATGATCAGCGTGGCGGCGATCAGCACCGCCAGCGTGACGGGAGCGACAGTCATGAATTTCCTTGTTCGGGGCAGCGCACCTGGCGCGCTGCGTGCCCCGAATGATACTCAGCTTGCGGTCGACGCGCGCGCAATCAGCTCGCCGGGCAGCATCGCGACGCGCACGTCGCCGGCCGCGCCGTCGATACGCTCGTGCACGAATTCGACGGCCTTGTACCCGATCTCGTAGGTCGGCTGGCGGATCGTCGTGATGCCGATCAGTTCGGCCCACTCCGGATCGTCGATCGACAGCAGCGCGGCCTTTTCCTGCCACGCGGCGCCGAAACGCGCGCGCAGATGGCGCGCGATTGCGAGCGCGACCGGCGCGTTCGCCAGCAGCGCGAACGCGCGCCCGGGCGTGGCGCTGCCGTGCGCGGCGTGCATGCGCGGCAGGCTCGCGAGCTTCCAGCCGAACGCGATCGCGGCGACCGGCACGACGCAGAAGAACGCCCATCGCCAGCCGACCATGCCGCCGAGCAAACTGCCCAGCGGCGCGGCGACGACGGTGGCCAGCGCGTTGCCGCCGTTGACGATCGCCAGCGCGCGCGGAACCTGCCGGTCCGGCACGAGGCGCATCGCGGTGGCCGCCGACATCGACCAGAACCCGCCGATGGCGACGCCGATCAGCGCGCGCCCCGCGATGAACGCCAGATAGTTCGGCGCGAATGCGACGACCGTGCCGGACACGATCATCAGCAGCGTCAGCGACAGCAGGACCCGCTTGCGGTCGCGCCGCCCGGCCAGCGACGAGATGAACAGGCTCGTCAGCAGCGCGAACGCGCCCGACACGGAGATGGCCTGGCCGGCCTGCCCTTCGCTGATCCGCAGATCGTGCGCGATCGGCGTCAGCAGGCTGACCGGCATGAATTCGGACGCGACGAGCGCGAACGCGCCGAGCGCCATCGCGAGGACGGCGCCCCACGCGGCGGTGTGAACGGGCGCGGGCCCGCGATCGGAAGGGGAAACGGCTTGCATCGTTGAATCGGGAGGGGTGCGGATCGGTGGCGTCGGGGATGGGCGCGTCAGTCGCAATGCGCGACGGCCGTGCCGCGATCGGCCAACGACGTGCGGCCGTCGGCATCGCGCGCCGCCATCACGCGGGTGGACGCGGCCCGCGCATCGTCGACCCACGTGCGCGGATTGGCGTGCGCCGGATTGAAGCCGGCGGCTTGGTAGCGAATCATGTCCTCGCGCACCTGCTCGCGCGTCAGGCCCTGCGCATGGACGAGCAACGGACTGGAAACGGCAAGCGAGGCGACAAAAAGGCGAAGTAGGGATTTCACGAGACGGACTCCGGGATAAATGCGTGGACGGTTCCCGAGGCCGGCAGCGGCCGCGCGGGAGCCTGAACGCTTCGCAGTCTATCGGCCCGCGATCGATCGATTAAGTAGCGCGACGCGCTTGGACTTATAAGCTACACCGATGAATCGGCCGAGCGGGCGGCGGGCGGCGCGGGGCGGTGTCGGTGCTAGGATGGGCGTCCGTTTCGACAGGAGCCGCCCGACATGCCGCGCGAAAACCTCAACGATCTGCTCGTGTTTCTGGCGGTGGCGCGCGACCGGAGCTTCACGCGCGCGGCGGCGCGGCTCGGCGTGTCGCAATCGGCGCTGAGCCAGACGGTCCGCGATCTCGAGACGCGCCTCGGCGTGCGGCTGCTGACGCGCACGACGCGCAGCGTGTCGACGACCGAAGCGGGCGAGGAACTGTTTCAGGCCGTCGCGCCGCGCATCGACGAGATCGAGATGAAGCTCGCCGCGGTGGCCGATTTCCGGGACAAGCCGGCCGGCGTCGTGCGGATCACGGCCACCGAGCATCCGATCGACACGATCATCTGGCCGAAGCTCAGGCGGGTGCTGCCTGATTACCCCGACATTCGCATCGAGCTGTCGGTCGACTACGGGCTGTCGAACATCGTCGAGGAGCGCTACGACATCGGCGTGCGTTACGGCGACCAGGTCGCGAAGGACATGATCGCGGTGCGCATCAGCCCGGACATCCGGATGGTGATGGTCGCGTCGCCGGCCTATCTCGACGGCCGCAAGCCGCCCAAGACGCCGCAGGACCTGCTCGATCACGACTGCGTGACGCTGCGGCTCGCGACCGCGAAGGGCATCTATGCGTGGGAGCTGAAGAAGGGCAGGAACGAGATCCAGGCACGCGTGAGCGGCCGGATCACCTGCAATACGCAACCGCATCTGGTGCAGGCGGCGCTCGACGGATTCGGCATTGCGTTCGTCACCGAGGACATCGTGCTCGACCACGTGCGCAGCGGGCAACTGCGGATCGTGATGCCGGACTGGTGCCCGGTGTTTCCCGGCTATCACGCGTACTATCCGAGCCGCCGCCAGGCATCGCGCGCGTTCTCGATCGTGATCGACGCGTTGCGGCATCGGGCATAGCGGGATGGCAGGACGGCGGAGCCGGGCATCCCCCGGCTGGGTGGGCTTGCCCGGATCATGCACAATACGCGGCATCTGAGATGGGGAGACTGGCCCGTGGGAATCAACTTCGATTTGACCGACTTGCAGGCGTTTCGCGCGGTGGTGGAGCTGGGTAGCTTCCGGAAGGCCGCCGACGCGATCAGCATTTCGCAACCCGCGTTGAGTCGCCGGATCGACAAACTGGAGGAAGCGCTCGGCGTGCGCCTGTTCGAGCGCACCACGCGCAGCGTCACGCTGACCACCGTCGGGCGCGTATTCGCGCCGAGTGCCGAGCAACTGCTGGACGATCTCGACGTCGCGCTGCTCGGCATCCGCGACGTGTCATCGAGCCGCCTCGGCCATGTGACGATCGCGTGCGTGCCGTCGGTGGCCTACTACTTCTTGCCCAACGTGATCGCGAGCTATCATCGCCGCTTTCCGCGCATCCGGGTCAAGCTGCTGGATGCCGGCGCGAACGAGGTGCTGAGCGCAGTGATCAGCGGCGAGGCCGATTTCGGCGTGAGCTTCATGGGCAGCCAGGAACCCGAGATCGACTTCAAGCTGCTGCTGCAGGAGCGGTTCGTTGCCGCATGCCGGCGCGACCATCCGCTCGCGCGCAAGAAGCGCGTGACCTGGAACGAGCTTTACGAATACGAATATGTGTCGGTGGACAAGACTTCCGGCAACCGCCTGTTGCTCGACCAGGCGCTGACGACCGTCGCGCCGCGTGCGCCGAGCGTGTGCGAGACGCGCCACGTGACGACCCTGCTCGGGTTGATCGAAGCCGGGCTCGGCGTCGCCGCGGTGCCGTCGATGGCGATGCCCGGACACGACCATCCACTGCTCACGAGCGTGCCGCTCGTCGAACCGGTGGTCAAGCGCCGGGTAGGCATCGTGAAACGGCGCGGGCGCCCGCTGACGCCGGCCGCGGAGGAGTTTCACCGCGCCATCGTCGACGCCAAACGTGCCGGCGCCGGCGCCGCACGCAGCGACGGATCGACGTGACCAATACAAAATATCCGATGAATACGACCGGAACATCGAGGAAGACAGCATCGTGAGGTTGGCAAGACCGCTTCGTTCGCTCTACGTGCAGGTTCTGCTGGCGATGGTGCTCGGCGTGAGCGTCGGGCACTTCTGGCCGTCGGTGGGCGCGATGCTCAAGCCGCTCAGCGATGCGTTCGTCGGTCTCGTGCGGATGATGATCGCGCCGATCGTGTTCTGCACGATCGTCTCCGGCATCACGTCGCTGGCGAACGGCAAGGCCATCGGGCGCACGATCGTCCGCGCGCTGCTGCTGTTCTATCTGCTGACCGCCGTCGCGCTCGCCTTCGGGCTCGTCACCGCGTTCGTGCTGCGGCCCGGCGCCGGCATGCACGTCGACGTGCACCATCTCGACCCGCGCATCCTGGCGCAATATGCACCGCACGCGCAACCGAACGGGCTCGTCGAGTTCGCGTTGAGCGTGATCCCCGATACGATGCTCGGCGCATTCCAGAAGGGCGAGGTGCTGCCCGTGCTGCTGCTGTCGCTGCTGTTCGGCTTTTCGCTGAATGCGTATCCGCAGGCCGGTCGGCCCGTGCTGGCGCTGATCGACGGCGTCGCGCTGGTTGTCTTTCGCGTGCTCGCGATGGTCATGCGGCTCGCCCCGCTCGGCGCATTCGGCGCGATGGCGTTCACGGTGGGACGCTTCGGCATCGGCTCGGTGGGCTCGCTCGCGTGGCTGATGGTGTCGTTCTACGTGGCCTGCGTGCTGTTCGTCGCGCTGGTGCTGGCGCCGCTCGCACGGCTGCACGGCTTCGCGTTGTGGCGGCTGTTGCGCTACCTGCGCGAGGAACTGCTGATCGTCCTCGCGACGTCGTCCACGGAGCCGGTCTTGCCGCGACTGATCGTCAAGCTGGAGTCGCTGGGTTGCGACAAGGGCGTGGTCGGCCTCGTGCTGCCGGCCGGCTACTCGTTCAACCTGGACGGCACGGCGATCTACCTGACGCTCGCGGCCTTGTTCATCGCGCAGGCGTGCGACGTGCCGCTGTCCGCGCCGCAAATTGCCGCGATGCTGGCCGTGATGCTGTTGACGTCGAAGGGCGCGGCAGGCGTGTCCGGCAGCGGACTCGTCGCGCTCGTCGCGACGCTCGCCGTGATGCCCGATCTGCCCGTGGCCGGCGTCGCGCTTCTGGTGGGCATCGATCGCTTCATGTCGGAGGCGCGTGCGCTGACGAGCGTGATCAGCAACGCGTGTGCGGTGATCTTCGTCTCGTCGTGGGAAGGGGCGTGCGATCGCGCGCGTCTCGCACGGATGCTGAACGGGCCCGGGCCCGCGAGCCCGAATGGCGCCGATGATGCCGACGCCGATGCCGCGCGCGACGGGAAGACGGTCTGACGCACGCCTTCCCGTGGTGCGTGCTCAGTGTGCGGAGACGGGATCCAGTCCGGTCGATTTCACTTCCGACTGCACGTCGGGCGACGCGAGATAGTCGAGCAGCGCCTTCGCTTCCTTCGGATGTTGCGCGCCGACCGGGATGCCGGCGGCGAAACGCGTGACCGACTGCAGCGATTCGGGAATCTTGCCGACGAAGGTCGCGCCCTTGACGGGCAGCAGTTCGCTGACCTGCTGGAAGCCGATTTCGTAGTCGCCATTCGCGACCACGGACGCGACCGGGATCCGCGGGACCATCTTCGCCTTCGATTTCACCTGGTCCTCGATGCCGAGCTTCTTGAACAATTCCCGCTCGATGTAGACGCCGCTCGCGCTGTCCGAGTAGGCGATCGACTTCGCGTGCAGCAGAACCTGCTTCAGGCCGTCGGCCGAGCTGATGTCGGGTTTCGCCGCGCCGTCGCGCACGACCATGCCGATGCGCGAATCGGCCAGCTCGACGCGCGATCCGGGGATCACCTTGCCTTGCTTGATCAGATCGTCGAGCGCGTAGCCGACCATGATCACCGCGTCGGCAGGCTCGCCGCGCGCGAGCCGGTTCGGAATCGCTTCGGGCGACTTGCCCATCGACGGGCCGAGCGCGGTGGCGAGCGTGTTGCCCGTGCTGGACGCAAACTGCGGGCCGAGCAGCTTGTAGGCGGCGGTGAAGCCGCCCGAGCTCATCACGTGCAGGTCGGCGGCCTGCACGTGCGCGCTGACCGCGGTGGTGGAGACGAACGCGGTCGCGCACAGTTTCAGAAGCAGGTTTTTCATCGTCATGGTCATGGTCTGGATCGTACGGAGTCGGGGCAGGTCGTTCGGCACGAGGCGTCAGTGCGCCGGCGTGAGCGTCGCCGGGTGGCGGCGATAGAGCGCGAACGTTGCAAGCAGCGCGCACACCGCGGCGAGGCTCATCCAGTAGCCGGGCGCGGCCTTGTCGCCGGTCATGTGAATGAGCGCGGTCGAGACGGCGGGCGTGAAGCCGCCGAACACGGCCGTCGCGAGGCTGTAGGCGAGCGAGAAGCCTGCAACGCGCACCTCCACCGGCATCACTTCCGTGAGCGCGACGACCATCGCGCCGTTGTAGATCCCGTACATGAACGACAGCCACAGCAGCACGAGCAGCATGTTGACGAACGACGGCGCATGGGCGAGCAGCGACAGCGCGGGATAGGCGGTCGCGATCGCGAGCACCGTCATGCCGACGAGCAGCGGCCGGCGGCCGATGCGATCGGACAGCGCGCCGCCGATCGGCAGCCAGACGAAGTTCGACAGGCCGACGCACAGCGTCACGAGCAGGCTGTCGGCGGTGCTCAGGTGCAGGACGGTCTTGCCGAAGGTCGGCGCATAGACGGTGATCAGGTAGAAGCTCGTCGTGGTCATCGCGACCAGCATCATGCCGGCGAGCACGACGCGCCAGTTATGCATCAGCGTGGTGAAGACTTCCTTCATGCTCGGACGATGCCGGCGTGCCTTGAACTCCTGCGTTTCCTCCAGGTTGCGGCGCAGCATGAAGATGAACGGCACGATCATGCAGCCGACGAAGAACGGCACGCGCCAGCCCCACGCGGCGATCGCCGATGCGCTGAGCCACTGATTGAGCGCGAAGCCGAGGGCCGCCGCGACGACGATCGCGACCTGCTGGCTGGCGGACTGCCAGCTCGTGAAGAAGCCCTTGCGGCCAGGCGTGGCCATTTCGGCCAGATAGACCGACACGCCGCCCAGCTCGGCACCCGCCGAAAAGCCCTGCAGCAGGCGCCCGAGCAGCACGAGCGCGGGCGCGAGCAGGCCGATCGTCGCGTAGCCGGGCACGAACGCGATCAGGATGGTGCCGCTCGCCATGATCGCCAGCGTGACGATGAGGCCCTTGCGGCGGCCGACGTCGTCGATGTACGCGCCCAGCACGATCGCACCCAGCGGCCGCATCAGGAAGCCGGCGCCGAACACGGCGAACGTCATCATCAGGGACGCGAACTCGCTCGCGGCGGGAAAGAACACGGCCGCGATCTGGGTGGCGTAGAAGCCGAACAGGAAGAAGTCGAACTGCTCGAGGAAGTTGCCGGCCGTCACGCGGAATACCGCGGCGGCCTTCGAACGTCCGGTCGGAAGGCTGGGCGAGGGGTGCATCTGGGTGTCTCCAGGAAATCGGGAAAATGCGCGGGAGCGGTTGATTGTCGTTTTCGCCATGTTCGCTCGGAGACGGGGAAACGATAAGTGCGATTTTTGGAAGGATTGATGTTGTTTGGTTATCAATGGGAGACGGGGTCGGGCGGGCCGGGCCGGCAGCGGAATCCAGCGAAACAACCGAAAAATGCCGAAAAAAAGCCCCGCATTGCGCGGGGCCCGTCGGCTAATTCACCGGCAAATCGTGAACGGTTTCAATGCGTGCCGCGGGTGCGCGGATCGTTGAGGTCCTCGGTCGGATCGGTCAGCCCGAGCTCGTCGCCCGCGCTCCAGTACGGCGTGCTGCCGTAGTACTCGTGCAGCGGCTCGGCCCATTGCGGGTCGGCCATCGCCGGCCAGTGATCCTTGTCGAAGCCGGGTGCGTTCTTGATCCGCTCGGACGATACCGACAGCAAGAAGCACTTGCGTTCGGTATCGAGGGTGAGCGCGCTCCATGGAATCGCGAGCAGCTTGTCGCCGATGCCGAGCAGGCCGCCGCTCGAGAGCACCGCATACGCGATGCGGCCCGAGCGCACGTCGAGCATGATGTCCTTGATCTTGCCGACGTCGTCGCCATCGGTCGTATAGACCTTGTCGCCTTCCAGCGTGTCGGCCGCCATCACGTCGGGGCCGGGGCCCGCCGCCGTCGCGGCGCCCTTGCCGATGATGCGGGTCCGTCCTTGATCGGGAGTCTGCATGGTTGTCCTCCTGGCTGCATGGGGCGCGACCGTGCCCGGGATGGGCCCTGGGGGTCGCGCGGGTAGTCGGGCGAGGCGAGGATCGCCCCGTCACGTCCGCTTCGGTTGCGACACGCCTTCCAGCGTGTTCGCGACTTCGTCGCGCGCCGCGCCGGCCGTGCGCGTCGCGATGTCCGCGAGCGACAGCATGCCGACGAGGCGCTGGTCGTGATCGACGACCGGCAGGCGGCGCAACTGCGCGTCCGCCATGTAATGCTGGATCTCGTCCAGCGGATCGTCCTCGAAACACCATTCGATCGGGCCCGACGCCACTTCCTGAATCCGCGTTTCCGGCGGCTTGCCGGCCGAGATCGCGCGCACCGTGAGGTCGCGGTCCGTGACCATGCCGATCAGCCGGTTGTTGTCGCACACGGGCAGCGCGCCGATGTCGTAGCGCTCCATCAGTTGCGCGGCATGACGGATCGAGTCGGTCGGCGCGATATGCACGACGTCCTGCGACATGATTTCGTTCACGCGATGCATCAGGTCCTCCTTCCGGGTTGAAGCGGGGCCATTCGATTCAGCAAGCGGCGTGCCGCGACGCACGCGGCGGCCGCACCGTGTCGGCCGTCATTTGTCTCGACGTTTGGCCGGATCCTGCCATGGGCCGTCGTCGTGCGTGCCCGGCGGCGTGTCGGGTTCGATGCGCGTGACGCCGCCGGTCGCGGGCGGATCGCTCGCGGGGAACGTGTCCTCGAGCTGCTTGTCGATATGCCGCTCCGAGTGGCGCGTCTTCGTCTGATCCTGGTGCTTCAGCGGCGGCGACGTATCGGGTTGCTCGTGCGCCGGCGCGTCGCGGCCGGACCGGGTCGAATCCTTCATGGCAAGCCTCCGTGTCGGTGACGATGGTGCGCTGATCGCGCAACGGCTGTGCCCGCTGCATACACGCGGCACGCGACTTGCCGCTCCTATGGCCGACGACGACGCGCGGCGCAATACGCCGCACACACACGCACATCAAGCAGGAGGCACGATGACGAATCCCAAACAGCGGCCAGGGGTGCGCTATGAAGTCAACGTATGCGGCGGCGGGTTCGATTCGCTGAAGAGCCATTTCAGCACGTGGAAACACGAGACGCTGATCTACCGGCCCGATCGCCGGATGTTCGAAGGCAAGGCTGACGTGCGGCCGCTCGGCGACGAGACGTTCGGCTCGACCGAGCCGGCGCGCTTGGCGCTGCAGCGCGCGTGCGAGCCGGCCGATCCGTATGCGCTCGCCGCGCGGGTGCGCGACGACGGCCGCGAGCTGTGGCTCGTGATGGCCGCATACGAAGCGTAGCGACTCGCTTGAAAGAATTGCAGCGCGCGGTGTAGCGAAGGCACGACGCGCTGTCTGGCGGCATGCGCGGCGGCGCGGACGGCGCCGCACACGGACGGCCCGCGGACGGCCCGCGGACGGCAAGCGGACGGCAACCGGACGGCAACCGGACGGCAACCGGACGGCAACCGGACGGCACGCGGCTTGCGGCGTGCGTAGACCCTCGAGCGGCGCGCGCACGCGCGCCACCGGTCCGATCCCTTGAGGAGCGACACGATCGAATGCCCATGAACCGAAACCCCGCCCAGTCGTTGCACCGGCCCGAGCCGCCGCCGCCCGGCATCACGCCGGAGCCCGAGCCGCCCGAGCCGGACATCGTCCCGCCCGGCACGCCGCAACCATTTCAGGATCCGGAGGGCGACCCGCCTGTGCACCCGCCGCCGGAACGCGAGCCGCCCACCCGGGAGCCGCCGATTCACGCGCTGCCGACGGGCATACCGCCGGCGGCGTTCATTCCATCCACGGAGGGCCCACGATGAGCATCAGCGTGAAACCCGGCATGCTGCGCGACGTGGCCGAGACGCTCGGCCGCCATTTCGAGGCGCGCGCGATGCCGTTCCATGTCGAGGAGCAGCCGGCCGGCGCGCTGCATTTCGGCTTTCGCGTCGACGGCCACCAGGCGTCGCTGACCGTCACCTTCGACGCCGACGCGTTCGCGGCGCTCGAACAGGCCGGCACCGAGCGGCAACGCGGCGCACTGACGCGCGTCGCGGCCGAATTCGACACGATGATGGCGCGCCGCGCGCCGACCGCGTATGCGGGCGATTTCCATTTCAACCGGCTTTGAGCCGGGCCGCGATGGCCGGCCAGCGCCGCCCATTCCACGGAGGATTCCGATGAAGCCGATCCAGACGATACGCGTGGGCGCCTGTGCGTTCGCCGCCGCGTGCGTGCTGGGCGCCTGCACGCAACCGCAGGGCACCTATGGCACGCGCGGCGCACCGCCGGCGCCGCCGGGCGCTCGGGGCGCGTCGCCGACCACGACCATGCCCGACGCGA
>NZ_VWWG01000433.1:0-285 GCF_011753085.1 Burkholderia sp. Tr-862 | reverse complement strand
CAGGGCGAGGCGGGGCTGATGGCGCTGAACGGCGAGGCCGACCAGCCGCCGCTGAAGTTCGGCGTCGCGGCGGTCGACCTGTTCACCGGCATGTATTCGGCGCAGGCGATCCTCGCCGCGCTGTACGCGCGCCATGCGCCGGGGCGGGGACGGCGCATCAGGGCGAGGCGGGGCTGATGGCGCTGAACGGCGAGGCCGACCAGCCGCCGCTGAAGTTCGGCGTCGCGGCGGTCGACCTGTTCACCGGCATGTATTCGGCGCAGGCGATCCTCGCCGCGCTGTACG
>NZ_VWWG01000432.1:0-287 GCF_011753085.1 Burkholderia sp. Tr-862 | reverse complement strand
TTCCGGTAGCAACTCGACCGATCACATCACCAACGTCGGTACACTCAATGTGTCTGGTGTGGAAACTGGCGCAGTTGTCGAATACTCGATCGATGGTGGCCACACCTGGAACACCAGCTTCAGCGCTATCGAAGGAGTGAACGACGTGCAGGTGCGGCAGACCGATGTCGCAGGCAACACGTCAGACCCGACTTCGTTCAGCTTCACGCTCGATACGTCAGCCGCTGCGCCCGGTGTCGCACTGACCACTGACTCTGGTAGCAGCTCGACCGACCACATCACCAACG
>NZ_VWWG01000431.1:0-359 GCF_011753085.1 Burkholderia sp. Tr-862 | reverse complement strand
CGGATAGTTTCCACGTCCATCTCAAGACGCTTCCGCTATCCAAATTACTTACTTCTTCCAGATTGTTAAAGAACGACAGCCGATATGGTGTTACTCATATCACTCTGACTGGCTCAATCGCCAATGAAAAAGACTCGAACAAAACTTCATTCGAATATTTGTCATTGAAGATTATTGAAAGCGGCCGGCATTATAACCGGTTTAACCGCAGACAGCTAGTCTGTCTTAATCAACAGCCGATAAGCGTGAGCGCTCAACTTTGCGAGAAGCTCTGGAAAGGAGGTGATCCAGCCGCACCTTCCGATACGGCTACCTTGTTACGACTTCACCCCAGTCATGAATCCTACCGTGGTGACCGT
>NZ_VWWG01000430.1:0-553 GCF_011753085.1 Burkholderia sp. Tr-862 | reverse complement strand
GTTCCTTCAGTACATTGCCGATGCACTTCGGCAGTGACCGCTCCCAACTGGTCAGCACGTTGAACTCTTCAGCCACCCGCAAGCGCCTCGCGAGTTGCTCGTCCGGCAATCGTTCGCCCGGATGGGCGTCCCACCACGCGCGATCCTGCGCCATCTGCCGCTGCATCCGCGCCGAGACAGACTCGATCGTTTCCTCGCTCGGGCGCGGCGGGATCTTGTCCGGATCCACCGGATTGCCCGCCGGATCGAACGCAAACACTTCCTTCAAATCCAGCGTCGTCGCCTTCAGCAAACGCCCGGTCGGATCGTATGTGTAATCCGTGACGCCGCGCGTGCGGTCGTCGATGCGTGTCAAGTGGCCCGTCGCGTCGTAGCGCAGCTCGCGCCCGGCGATCCAGTCTTTCGGTAAGGTCCTTTGTACGTCGCGACGCACGATCATCCGTTTCAGCCGGCCGAGCGGATCGTATTCGCGCCGCTGCTCGAAATGCCGATATTGACGGCGGGTCTCGCGATGCAGCGCGTCACGCTCGAAATCCACGAGGGGTTGTCCGTC
>NZ_VWWG01000429.1:0-583 GCF_011753085.1 Burkholderia sp. Tr-862 | reverse complement strand
TACGGGATCGGCATCAAGGAGCTGTGGGAAATCGATCCGGCCAAGCACAAGCCGGGCCTCGTGATCCACACGGCCGGCTGGCCGCTGAAGTCCGATACGTACGGCGGCTCGTTCCTGTATCACATGGACAACAATCAGGTCGTGGTCGGCTTCGTGGTGGGCTTGGGCTACACGAACCCGTACCTGTCGCCGTTCGAGGAATTCCAGCGCTACAAGACGCATCCGTCGATCCGCGCATTCCTCGAAGGCGGCAAGCGCGTGTCGTACGGCGCGCGTGCGATCACCGCGGGCGGGCTGCTGTCGCTGCCGAAGACGGTGTTCCCGGGCGGCGCGCTGATCGGCGACGACGCGGGCTTCCTGAACGCATCGCGGATCAAGGGCAGCCACGCGGCGATCAAGACCGGCATGCTGGCGGCGGACGCCGCGTTCGACGCGGTGCAGGCCGGCCGTCAGTCAGACGAGCTCAACGCGTACCCGGATGCGTTCAAGCAATCGTGGCTGTACACGGAGCTGTACCGCGCGCGCAACTTCAAGCAGTGGATGGCCAAGGGGCTGTACCTGGGCACGCTGATGGTCGGGCTCG
>NZ_VWWG01000428.1:0-591 GCF_011753085.1 Burkholderia sp. Tr-862 | reverse complement strand
CGGTGATGGACCCGCGCGCGATCAACGAACTGTTCCCCGACTGGAAGGAACGCGGCGCGCCGCTCGATGTCGAGGTGACGGAAGACCGCTTCCTGTTCCTGTCCGAGAAAAGCGCGGTCACGACGCCCAACTGGGCGCTGCCCGCCAACTTCCAGAACCACGGCAACTACGTGATCTCGCTGGGCAACGTCACGCGCTGGCTTGGGGCACAGGCGGAAGCCCTGGGCGTCGAGATCTTCCCGGGCTTCCCGGCTGCCGAGATCCTGTACAACGACGACGGCTCCGTGAAGGGCGTCGCGACCGGCAACATGGGCGTGGGCAAGGACGGCGAGCCGACCGAGAACTTCCAGCTCGGCATGGAGCTGCACGCGAAGTACACGCTGTTCGCCGAAGGCTGCCGTGGCCACCTGGGCCGCGAGCTGATCTCGAAGTACAAGCTCGATGCGAACGCCGATCCGCAGGCGTACGGGATCGGCATCAAGGAGCTGTGGGAAATCGATCCGGCCAAGCACAAGCCGGGCCTCGTGATCCACACGGCCGGCTGGCCGCTGAAGTCCGATACGTACGGCGGCTCGTTCCTGTATCACATGG
>NZ_VWWG01000427.1:0-591 GCF_011753085.1 Burkholderia sp. Tr-862 | reverse complement strand
CCATGTGATACAGGAACGAGCCGCCGTACGTATCGGACTTCAGCGGCCAGCCGGCCGTGTGGATCACGAGGCCCGGCTTGTGCTTGGCCGGATCGATTTCCCACAGCTCCTTGATGCCGATCCCGTAGGCCTGCGGATCCGCGTTCGCGTCGAGCTTGAACTTCGAGATCAGCTGGCGGCCGAGGTGGCCGCGGCAGCCCTCGGCAAACAGCGTGTACTTCGCGTGCAGCTCCATGCCGAGCTGGAAGTTCTCGGTCGGCTCGCCGTCCTTGCCCACGCCCATGTTGCCGGTGGCCACGCCCTTCACCGAGCCGTCGTCGTTGTACAGGATCTCGGCAGCGGGGAAGCCCGGGAAGATCTCGACGCCCAGCGCTTCGGCTTGTGCCCCCAGCCAGCGCGTGACGTTGCCCAGCGAGATCACGTAGTTGCCGTGGTTCTGGAAGTTGGCAGGCAGCGCCCAGTTCGGCGTCGTGACCGCGCTTTTCTCGGACAGGAACAGGAAGCGGTCTTCCGTCACCTCGACATCGAGCGGCGCGCCGCGTTCCTTCCAGTCGGGGAACAGTTCGTTGATCGCGCGCGGGTCCATCACCG
>NZ_VWWG01000426.1:0-612 GCF_011753085.1 Burkholderia sp. Tr-862 | reverse complement strand
AGTTGCGCGTGAGCTTCACCTATGACGCATTCGGCCGTCGCCGGTTGAAGGAAGTGGCGAGCAAGAACGGCAGCATCGATCGAACGGTGTTCACGTGGGACGGCGACGTGCTGTTGATGGAGGAGCGGTTCCACGTCCCGCCGCCGCAGTTGGGCGAGCGCGATCCGCTCGCACATCGCGCGCCGCAGGTGGTACGTGAGGATCCGGACGATGCGTACTCGGTGCCGGTGGCGCAGCGAGTCCATACGTTCGGCGAGCGGCGGCAATGGCAGGGCGCGTCGCTGTACCTGCACGAGCCGGGCACGTTCGTGCCACTGGCACGGCTGGACGAGACGCTGGTGGAGGCGGCGTTCATTGCGACGGGCACGGACGGTCGGTTCGTGCAGGTGCCGGCCAAGACGCGGCATGCGACGCTGTTCTACCAGAACGATCATTTGGGGACGCCGCAGGAACTGCTGGATGACGCGGGGAAGGTGGTGTGGTTGGGTCGGTATCGGGCGTGGGGCGGTGAGAAGACGGTGTGGCGGGAGACGCCGGAGCGGAACGAGGCGGGTAACGCGATCCGGTTTCAGGGGCAGTATCACGATGAAGAGACGGGGCTGCATTACAACC
>NZ_VWWG01000425.1:0-624 GCF_011753085.1 Burkholderia sp. Tr-862 | reverse complement strand
TGCTGCCGACCGCGACGAAGCGGCCGTCCTTGATCGCCACCGCGGCGGCGACGGGGTTCGCACGATCGAGCGTCGTGATGCGCCCGTTGTGCAGGATCAGATCCGGTTGAGTATCGGTTGCGGTCATATGCGTCACCTCACTTCGATCAAAGGCCGATGAGCCGCTTGAGGGCGGGAATCGCCTGCACGCCAATCAACATGCCGAGCAACCCGACCAGTGCGATCAGCGGCGGTGCGGGAGAGCGAACCTTGATTGCGCTGTAGATCACGCCTATCAGCAGGCCCGCACCAAGGGAAACCAGATAAGGTTCCATACGATCAATCTCTCGAACAAATTGGAATGCAGGCGGATGCCCTGCAAACGCTCCGCGGGCGGCCTCCGCGGATGCACCGCGTCACGCCGCCCGCATTGACGTATCACCGCCGCGGCGCGCTCATCAAGCATGCCGCGGCGGCATCGACAGTCCCGACTGTCCGCGTTACTTCGCCGGCACCGGCGGAATCGACTCGTGCGGCGTCGCGGTGCGTTGCGGCGCCTTGTGGACCATCGTGTATGCGTAGTCGACGCCCATCCCGTACGCGCCCGAATGCTCCTTCGCGATCGCCATCACCGCGTCGTAGCTG
>NZ_VWWG01000424.1:0-628 GCF_011753085.1 Burkholderia sp. Tr-862 | reverse complement strand
CCCTATAACGAGTCTGTCTTGCGACAGTCGCTACAGGTTGAGTTCTCGCGTTGTGCCGTATTCCAATTGAGTCAAACATAGAGTTCGAATCATCTTGAGATACATCGATACAATCACAACCCGGATAGTTTCCACGTCCATCTCAAGACGCTTCCGCTATCCAAATTACTTACTTCTTCCAGATTGTTAAAGAACGACAGCCGATATGGTGTTACTCATATCACTCTGACTGGCTCAATCGCCAATGACAAAGATTCGACTACGTCGAACGCTTGTCATTGAAGATTGGTGGAGGCAGACGGGATCGAACCGACGACCCCCTGCTTGCAAAGCAGGTGCTCTCCCAGCTGAGCTATGCCCCCATGTGTACAGATTTCCTCAGGTACCTACCGCCAGACAAGACATTGGTGGGTCTGGTTGGATTCGAACCAACGACCCCCGCCTTATCAAGACGGTGCTCTAACCGACTGAGCTACAGACCCCTGAGTCTGTCTTTAATTTACAGCCGATAAGCGTGAGCGCTCAACTTTGCGAGAAGCTCTGGAAAGGAGGTGATCCAGCCGCACCTTCCGATACGGCTACCTTGTTACGACTTCACCCCAGTCATGAATCCTACCGTGGTGACCGT